>NZ_JBJURH010000017.1:0-195986 GCF_046098215.1 Streptomyces sp. Da 82-17 | reverse complement strand
CTCCGCCCCTCACGCCTCCCCGTACAGCTCCCGGTACGACGGGAACACCCCTCCCGGTCCGTCCACCGGCTCCGCCGCCTCGACCGCCCGGACGATCGCGCGGGTCACCGCGTCCGCGCCCGCCGCGAGGATCGCGTTGAGCGCCGCCAGCTGCTCCAACTCGCCCTGGGGGAGCGGGCGTTCGCCGGTGGCCAGGGTGAACACCGTGTCCCCGTCGTGCAGCAGGTGCACCGGCCGGATGGCCCGCGCGAAGCCGTCGTGACTGGTACCGGCGAGCTTCTGCGCCTGGGCGCGGGTGAGGTCGGCATCGGTGGCGACGACGGCGAGGGTCGTGTTCAGCGCCGACCCGCCCACGCCCGGCCCGGAAGCCGCGTCGCCGGTCCCCGCCGCAGCGGCCGAGCCGCCACTCGCCCCCACCACTCCCGTCGCAGGCCCGTCCTCACCCCCCTGTCGGCGCGCAGTCTCGTCCCGTGCCTCCGCCAACCGCTCCTGCGCGCGGGCGTGCACCTCGGCCGAGGGGCGCTCGACCGGCTCCGCACCCCCCTCGAAGTACCGCCCGTACAGCACTCCCGTCGACGGATCCGCCACCGCACCAACGGAGTTCACCACCACCAGCGCCCCGACGGTGTGGCCCGACTCCAGGCGTACGCTCGCCGTCCCCACGCCCCCCTTCATCCCGCCCGCCACGGCCCCCGTGCCGGCGCCGACGCTGCCCTGCACCACCTCCGTCGAGGCCCGTTCCACCGCCTCCCGGCCGAGCTCCGCACCCGGTCGCGCCCGCCAGTCGCCGCCCCGGCCCAGGTCGAAGACGCACGCCGCGGGCACCACCGGCACCACCCGGCCGGGCCCACCCACCGGAACCCCGCGCCCCTGTTCCTCCAGCCACGCCATGACTCCGGCCGCCGCGTCCAGCCCGTACGCGCTGCCGCCCGTGAGCACGACCGCGTCGATGTGCTGGACGAGGTTGCGCGGATCGAGCGCGTCCGTCTCCCGCGTGCCCGGCCCGCCGCCGCGTACGTCGACGGCCGCGACCGCCCCGCCGTGCGGTGCGAGCACGACGGTCGTGCCCGTCAGCCAGCCGTCCCCGGCCCGCGTCGCGTGCCCCACCCGGAGCCCGGGCACGTCGGTGAGGGAGTCGAGGCGGTCACTCTCCGGCCCTTGTTCTGCCGAGTTCGCTGGGTCCGCTGGGTCCGCCGAGGAGTCCGTCGGGATGCGTGATGAGTCCATGGACGCACCTTACGGACCAGGGGAGTTGGGGCGAGAGGAGCCAGCCGGCCACGTGGCGCGGACGCCCGCCCGGGGCCCGGGACACGTCGGAAAACCTGGTGTGGCAGGTCCGCGGCCTCAAGACGGTCTGAGTACGAGGCCGGAATCGCGGCCGCGCAAGGGCCGTACCCTGGAGGCATGAGCACCGCCCCCACACCCGGACCGCGAGACGCGAAGACCGGGCCCGAGCCGAAGGCCAAGCCGGCCCCGGCCCTGAACTTCGACGATCCGCTGGACCAGCAGTCCGCGGACGACACGGACCGAGGGTGGGGCGAGCGGCCGAGCGGCGGCGACAGCGCCGCCGACCTGGCGCGCTTCCTCGACGAGAAGCCGCCCCACCACCTCTGAGCGTCCGCTACTTGCTGGTGTCCACGGGGCCGCCGGAGCCGGAACCACCGCTGTCCCCGGCGCCGGTGCCCGGAGCGGCGCCACCGGGGCCACCACGCTGCGCGACGAGGGCGTCGCGGATCTCCTTGAGCACCTCGATCTCGGTGACCTCGAGCGTCTCCTGCACACCCTCCTTGGCCTTCCGGCGCTCCTCGACCTTCGCGAGGTACTTCGCCATCGGCAGGACCATGAGGAAGTAGACGACCGCGGCGGTGATCAGGAAGCTCAGCGTGGCGCTCAGGACCGTGCCCCAGCTGATCGGGATGCCCTTCAGGACGTCCCCGGTCTTCGGGTCGATCTCGCACGGGCCCTTGAGGCAGGAGCGGTAGCTCTCCAGGTCCTTCGTGCCGAAGGCGCCGACCAGCGGGTTGATGACGCCCTTCACGACAGCGTTCACGATGTTCGTGAAGGCGGCACCGATCACGACCGCGACGGCCAGATCGATCACGTTCCCGCGCATCAGGAACGCTTTGAAGCCTTCCCAGACGCCCGGCTTCTTCTCCTCGCTCACCACGGAGCCCTTCCTCGTACGTGCGATTGACCGTGACATTAGGCCCGGCACAGGTGAGGTGCGTCCAATCCGCTGACACGATCAGGTGAGTTGACAAAAACTCCGTGCGGCTCAGCACAAGACCACCACCAGACGGGAGTTGGCGCTTGCGCCGGCCAACTTCACCGCGTCCGACCGCGGTACGGAGAGCATGATCAGCGCGCCGTCCTCCAGCGGCTGGTGCCGCCCCGCCGAGACGTCGACGACGCGTGCGCCCACGGCGACGCGTGTGGCCCGGGCGCCGGACGTGGGAGCCGCGATGACGTCCACACGGTCACCGGGACGCAGCAGCCGTACGGTCTCGGCGTCCGCGATGCGCACCGGGGCCCGCACGAGATCCGGAACGGTCCGACTGCCCCGACTGCCCAGCCCAGCAGTGGAGTTGGCGCGCTCGCCCTCCCCCGAGGCCCCGGCCACCGGAGCGTCACGGCCCGTCGGACCGTCCGGACCCGTCGGATCAGCACGGCCCTGCGAACCCGAAGCGGCGAGCGCGGCCGCCGCGACCGCGAGCCCCGCCACCACGACACGGCGGCGATGGCGGCCTCGGCGCAGCGCACCGTGAAACCGCAGCCGACCGTCGCGCACCCGCAGGGGAGGGAAGGACGGGACCTCGCACCGAGGAGGAACCGGAGTAGGCGTCGAGGGAGAGGAGCGAGAGGAAGGAGTCGAGGGAGGCGAGTGAGGGGAGCGAGAGGAAGGAGTCGAGGGAGGGGAGTGAGAGAAGCGGGAGGGAGAAGAGGAGTGGGCGCTGGAGCGCGAGGACAAGGCAACCACCGCCTGCCGTGGGGGAATCCGCGTGAACGCCCCTCACGATCCACGGTCCCGGCCGATCCCGCTCCAGCCTGTGGACAACCCCGCGATTGTGGACAACTCCCTCACCCGAAGGGGGAGTTCCGCAACGCGGCGGCACCGAACGCCGAACGCCGAACGCCGAACGCCCGGAACAGTCCCCTCAGGGCAGCTGAATCCCCAAGTCCCACCCGTCGTGCGTCCGCGTGCACAAGCAGTCCCGCTCGTCGTTGGCCGGCAGGGCGGCGACCGCGTCGAACAGCACGTCCCGCAGTCGGGACACGTTCTCGCCGAAGACCTTCAGGACCTCCGCGTGCGAGACGCCCTCGCCGGTCTCCGCGCCCGCGTCCAGGTCGGTGACGAGCGACAGCGACGTGTAGCAGAGCGCGAGTTCGCGGGCGAGCACCGCCTCGGGGTGGCCGGTCATGCCCACCACCGACCAGCCCGCCGCCGCGTGCCACTGCGACTCGGCACGGGTGGAGAAGCGCGGCCCCTCGACGACGACCATGGTGCCGCCGTCGACCGCCGCCCAGTCGCGTGCGCGGGCCGCCTTCAGGGCGATGCTGCGGCCCTCGGGGCAGTACGGGTCGGCGAACGTCGTGTGCACCACGTTCGGAATGCTGCCGTCGGGCAGCGGCACCCCGTCGAAGTACGTCTGCACGCGGCTCTTCGTACGGTCCACGAGCTGGTCGGGAACGAGCAGCGTCCCCGGTCCGTACTCGGGGCGGAGGCCGCCGACCGCGCACGGGCCGAACACCTGGCGCACGCCGACGGAGCGCAGCGCCCACAGGTTGGCGCGGTAGTTGATGCGGTGCGGCGGAAGGTGGTGGCCGCGGCCGTGACGGGGCAGGAACGCCACCTTCCGGCCGGCGATCTCGCCGATGAAGAGGGAGTCGCTCGGCTCGCCGTACGGCGTGCTCACCCGGACCTCGGTGACGTCGTCGAGGAACGAGTAGAACCCCGAGCCGCCGATCACGCCTATCTCCGCGGACGCCGCAGCGCCACCGTTCTGTGCGTTCGCCATGCGCAGCAGCGTAGTCGAGCCGGGACTTCACGTATCAGGGACGGCCTTACGTTTCAGGGACGGCCTTACGCATCAGGGTCGGTACGCGGCAGAGCCGCGCCGCACAGCGCCCAGGCCACAGAGCCCCAGCCCTGGGCGCGGGCCGCACAGCGCCCCAGTGCCGCCCGTACGCCGAAAGCCCCGCGGTCGCTGGACCTGCGGGGCTTTCGGGAAGTGCGGTGCGCGCGACCGGTCAGGCCGCGGAGCTGCTGCTTCCGGAGGAGCCGGAGGACGACGACGAGGCGCCGGCCGTCGAAGAGCTCGACGAAGACGAAGAGGTCGACGAAGACGAGCTCGACGTCGAGGACGTGGAGGACTTGGACGTCGACGCGGGCGTGCTGCTCGACGAGGAGTTGCGGCTGTCATTGCGGTAGAAGCCGGAACCCTTGAAGACGATGCCGACCGCCGAGAACACCTTCTTGAGGCGTCCGTTGCAGCTGGGGCACTCGGTCAGGGCGTCGTCGGTGAACTTCTGCACCGCCTCGAGGCCCTCGCCGCACTCGGTGCACTGGTACTGATAGGTCGGCACTTGCTTCCTCCTGGCACTCTCACTCGATGAGTGCTAACGACGGTCCATAGTGACGTATTCCTCGGGATCAGTCCACTGTCACCGGCGAGCGGTGACCGACGCCACGTGCCACGGTCCGGCTCTTCGCGGGCGGAGCGAGGCGGGAGCGCAGGGCGACGAGGGTGAGCAGCGCGAGCACCGTACCGGCCATCGGCACCATGAATCCGGCGCTCGCGCCGTGGGCGTCGGCGAGGCGGCCGGTGAGGGTCACGGCTGCGGCCTGGCCGAGTGCGACGGCGCCGGTGAGCAGCGTGAACGCCTCCGTACGCGCGGAGGCCGGAACCAGGCTCTCCACGAGCGTGAACCCGGTGATCAGCGCGGGCGCGATGCACATGCCGACGAGCAGTCCCAGTACGGCGAAGAGGGCCACGGAGTGCACCGTCCACAGGGTGGAGGCGGCGACGGCGAGGGCGGTGTAGCCGACGAGGAGGCGGCGGCGCGGGCCGACCTTCCAGGCGATGGCTCCGCAGGCGATCCCGGCGAGCATGTTGCCCGCGGCGAAAATGCCGTACAGGAGGCCGTTGACGCCGGGCTGGCCGGCTTCTTCGGCGAAGGCGGTGAGGGCGACCTGCATGCCGCCGAAGACCGAGCCGATGCCGAGGAACGCCACAGCGAGGACGCGGGCGCCGGGCACGGAGAACGCGGACACGTGCTCCACGCGCGCGTGCTCGGCGAGCGTGCCGTGCGCAGCGGGCTGGGTGTCGCGCTGAGCGGCGAAGAGCAGTCCGCCGGCGAGGGTCAGTGCGGCCTGGGCGGCGAGTCCGGCGCCGGGGTGCACGAACGTGCACAGGGCGGTGGCGAGCACCGGGCCGACGACGAAGGTGAACTCGTCGGTGACGGATTCGAAGGCCGCCGCGGTGGGCGTGAGCGCCCGCCGCTCCGGGTGGTCGAGCACGGCGGCCCAGCGGGCCCGGACCATCGGCCCGACCTGCGGCACCGAGGCGCCGACGGGCACAGCGGCGACGAAAAGCGCCCACAGGGGTGCGCCGGCGAGGGCGAGCGCGGCGAGCGCGATCACGGAGGCGGCGTTGACGAGGACGCCGGGGACGAGGACGGCGGCCTGGCCGAAGCGGTCCGCCAGCTTGCCGCTCTGCGGCGCGAACAGCGCCATGGAGACGCCCGCGACGGCGGCGACGGCGCCGGCGCTGCCGAACGAGCCGGTGGTGTGCTGTACGAGCAGCACGATCGACATGGTGAGCATCGCGAACGGCTGACGCGCGGCGAAGCCCGGCAGGACGAACGAGAGGGCACGGGGCGTGCGCAGGAGTTGCCCGTACCCGGGGCGGGAAGTCGAGTTGACCGCGGACTCCACGGTCCTTGCCTTTCTGCTGCCTGGTGGCGGGCCCGTGTGGCGGCGCCGAGAGCTGTCCTCTTGCGCAGAAGAACGTCGGTGATACCCGGTCCACTGCGAGGGACCGCGGCCGCCGTGCGGTCGCGCCAGCTCTGCGTCAGACAGAGGTGGTTCGATTCGTTGTGCCTTGATTGTACGAGGAAGCGGCCGACTGTGCCTCCGAATGAGGGGCATCACACAGCCGCTGCCTCTGATTGTTACCGCGTAACGGGCGCCCACCCCCTAGGAACCAGGCCCCGCCAGGAACCAGGCCCCTGAAAACCCGCCCCTAAGAGCCCTAAGACCCCTGAGACCCCTAAGAAGCCCTGAGCCCCCTGAGCCCCCTGAGCCCCCTAAGACCCCTGTCCGCCCGTGCCCAGCCAGCCCGCCAGCTTGCCGCCCTGGCCGACCGCGCGGAGCCTCCGCTCGGCGGCGTCCCGCACCGGGTCGGTGGCGACGACGAGCAGTTCGTCGCCGCGCCGCAGGACGGTGGTGGGCGACGGCACGAAGGACTGGTCGTCGCGCACGACGAGGGTGACGGCGGCGCCTGCCGGAAGCCGCAGCTCCGCGACCTCGACGCCGTGCATCTTGGACTTCTCCGGGATCGCCACCGACAGCAGGTGCCCGCGCAGCCGCTCCAGGGGCGCGGATTCGACGCCCAGGTCGGCCGCCTCGTCGTCCCTGCCGATGCCGAGGGCCCTGGCGAGCCAGGGGAGCGTCGGCCCCTGGATCAGGGTGTAGACGACGACCAGGATGAAGACGATGTTGAAGATCCGCTCGCTGCCCTCGACGCCGGTCACCATCGGGATGGTCGCCAGGATGATGGGCACCGCGCCGCGCAGTCCGGCCCAGGACATCAGCGCCTTCTCCTGCCAGGGCATCCGGTACGGCAGCAGGCTCACGAAGACCTCGACCGGCCGCGCCACCACCGTCAGTACCAGGCCGATGAGGACGGCGGGCCAGATGTCGTCAAGGAGGTTGTGCGGCGTGACGAGCAGGCCGAGCAGGACGAACATGCCGATCTGCGCGATCCAGCCGAGCCCGTCCGCGAAGCCGCGGGTGGCCGGCCAGTGCGGCAGCTTGGAGTTGCCGAGCACCACGGAGGCCAGGTAGACGGCGAGGAAGCCGCTTCCGTGCGCCAGTGCGCCGGCGGCGTACGCCGAGACCGCGATGGCCATCACGGCGATCGGGTAGAGGCCGGACGCGGGCAGGGCGACGTGCCGTATCCCGTACGCGCCGAGCCAGCCCACCGCGAGGCCGACCGCCGCGCCGATGGCCAGCTCCAGGGCGATCTTGCCGACCAGGACGTACCACTCGTCGACCGGGCCCGTGGTGGAGAAGGCGACGACGAGGATGACCACAGGGGCGTCGTTGAAGCCGGATTCCGCTTCCAGTACGCCGGTGACCCGGGACGGCAGCGGCACCTTGCGCAGGACGGAGAAGACGGCGGCGGCGTCGGTGGAGGAGACGACCGCGCCGATGATGAGCGCCTGCCGCCACTCCAGCCCGACGAGGTAGTGCGCTCCGGCGGCCGTGATGCCCACGCTCACCGCGACACCGAGCAGCGACAGGACGGCCGCCGCCGGCAACGCGGGTTTGATCTCCTTCCACTTCGTCCCCAGACCGCCCTCGGCGAGGATCACCACGAGCGCGGCGTACCCGATCACCTGGGTCAACTCGGCGTTGTCGAAGACGACGTTGCCGAATCCGTCCTGGCCGATCGCGATGCCGATCCCGAGGTAAAGGAGCAGGCTCGGCAGACCGCTGCGCGAGGAGACGCGCACGGCCGCGACCGCGAGAAGCAGGACGAGGGAGCAGACGAGAAGGAGCTCGTTGAGCTGATGAACAGTCAGTGGCCGTTCCTTTCAGGGGCCGAGAGTCGGCGCGAAGGAGGGGTACTTCGTTACCTTACCTAATCGTTAACGCTTCCTTGATGTCGATCGGGTTTCAGCTCGGACACCGGAAAGCTGAGGTCAGGCACCGGGACAAGGGTCGCTCCGGGCCTCAACAGCCGTCCTCGGCCTGAGTTATCCACACCCCGTCCATGGCCGTCATGCCCTCGTCCTATGGTTGCTCCCAGCACTTCCAGGACCGCACAGCCAGCAAGGCCGACCCTCCGCTCGAAGGACAGCAAGGACAGCGATGCCCGCCAATGAAAGCGCCTCTTCCGGCCAGAAGACCGGTAAGAAGAAGGGGCGACGTGCCCGCCTCGTCGTGATCGCACTGGTCCTTGCCGTCGTCGCAGGCGTGGCCTTCGGTTCGTACTGGAGTATCAGTACGGTGCGTGCCTCGCTGCCGCAGACCAAGGGCTCGATCCAGCTCGACGGCCTGGCAGGGCCGGTCGACGTCCGCCGTGACAGCAGCGGCATCCCGCAGGTCTACGCGTCCTCGGACGAGGACCTGTTCATGGCCCAGGGCTATGTGCAGGCGCAGGACCGGTTCTGGGAGATGGACGTCCGGCGCCACATGACCTCCGGTCGGCTCTCCGAGATGTTCGGCAAGAGCCAGGTCGAGACTGATGAATTCCTGCGCACCCTGGGCTGGCACCACGTCGCGCAGCGGGAGTACGACACCAAGCTGGACCCGGAGACGAAGAAGTACCTCCAGGCGTACGCCAAGGGGGTCAACGCCTATCTGAAGGGCAAGGACGGCGCCGACGTCTCGGTGGAGTACGCGGCCCTCGGCTTCAGCAACGACTACAAGATCGAGGAGTGGACCCCGGTCGACTCCGTGGCCTGGCTGAAGGCCATGGCCTGGGACCTGCGCGGCAACATGCAGGACGAGATCGACCGCTCCCTGATGCACAGCCGCCTGGGCCCGAAGCAGATCCAGGACCTGTACCCGGACTACCCGTACGACCAGCACAAGCCGATCGTCCAGGAGGGCGGGCTCGCAGCGGGCTCCAAGTCGTACGACCCCAAGGCCAGTTCGGTCCAGGGGCAGTCCGGCGCGGGCACCGGCACGGACGCGGGCACGGGCGCGGGCGCCGGGACGGGAACCGGCACCGGCACCGGCAACGGGATCGCGGGAGGCGGCGGCAGCACGGCAGGCGGGCTCGCGACGCAGATGTCCGGCCTCTCCGACGTCCTCGACAAGCTCCCCGACGCCATCGGCCCGAACGGCAACGGCATCGGCTCCAACTCCTGGGTCGTGTCCGGCGACCACACCACCACCGGCAAGCCGCTGCTCGCCAACGACCCGCACCTCGCGCCGCAGCTGCCCTCGATCTGGTACCAGATGGGCCTGCACTGCCGCGGCGTCTCCGCGAAGTGCCAGTACGACGTGTCGGGTTACACCTTCTCCGGCATGCCCGGCGTGGTCATCGGCCACAACCAGGACATCGCCTGGGGCATGACCAACCTCGGCGCGGACGTCACCGACCTGTACCTGGAGAAGATCCAGGGCGACGGCTACCAGTACGGCAGCAAGATCGAGCCGTTCAAGACCCGCAAGGAGACCATCAAGGTCGCGGGCGGCGGCGACAAGACGATCGTGGTCCGCGAGACGAACAACGGCCCGGTGGTCTCCGACCGCAACGACGAGCTCGGCAAGGTCGGCCAGGAGGCCCCCGTCGGCAGCGCCGCCCCCGACCGCGCGGACGGGTACGCGGTGTCGCTGCGCTGGACCGCGCTGACGCCCGGCAAGTCCATGGACGCCGTGTTCGAGCTCAACAAGGCGAAGAACTTCCAGGACTTCCGCAAGGCCGCGGCCCACTTCGAGGTCCCCTCGCAGAACCTGATCTACGCCGACACCGAGGGCAACATCGGCTACCAGGCCCCCGGAAAGATCCCCACGCGCGCGAAGGGCCACGACGGCACCCTCCCGGCCCCCGGCTGGGACCCGGAGTACCGCTGGACCGGTTACATCCCGCAGAGCGCCCTGCCGTACGAGTACAACCCGAAGCGCGGCTTCATCGTGACGGCCAACCAGGCCGTGACCGACGAGAAGTACCCGTACCAGCTCACCAAGGACTGGGGATACGGCGCGCGCAGCCAGCGGATCAACGACCTCATCGAGTCGAAGCTGAAGAACGGCGGCAAGATCTCGACCGAGGACATGCGCACGATGCAGCTGGACAACAGCAGCGAGATCGCCAAGACGCTCACGCCGAAGCTGCTCAAGATCGACGTCTCCGACCCGTACGTCCGTGAGGCGCAGGAGCTGCTCGAGGGCTGGGACTACACGCAGGACCCGGACTCGGCGGCGGCCGCGTACTTCAACGCGGTCTGGCGGAACATCCTGAAGCTGGCCTTCGGCAACAAGCTGCCCAAGGAGCTGCGGGTCGAGGGCTCCTGCATCAGCGTGCCGCCCGCCGACAAGACGGGCCCGGTGGACGACCCGGACGAGCGGGTGCGGGAGTGCGGCGAGCGGGCGGCGGACGCGGCCCAGCCGGACGGCGGTGACCGCTGGTTCGAGGTGGTCCGCTCCATCCTCGACGACGAGGACAACGACTGGTGGCAGTCGCCGTCCACGCGCACCGAGCCCGAGGCGAAGACCCGGGACCAGCTCTTCGCGCGTGCCATGGCGGACGCCCGCTGGGAGCTCACCGCGAAGCTCGGCAAGGACATCGACAGCTGGAGCTGGGGCCGCCTGCACCGCCTGCAGCTGGACAACCAGACGCTCGGCACCGAGGGCCCCGGCTTCATCCAGTGGCTGCTCAACCGCGGCCCCTGGGAGGTCGGCGGCGGCGAGGCCGCGGTGAACGCCACGGGCTGGAACGCGGCCGGCGGCTACAGCGTGATCTGGGTGCCGTCGATGCGGATGGTCGTGAACCTCGGCGACTTCGACAAGTCGAAGTGGATCAACCTGACCGGTGCGTCGGGGCATGCGTACAGCCCCAACTACACCGACCAGACCGAGAAGTGGGTCAAGGGCGAGCTGCTCGACTGGGCCTACTCCGAGAAGGCGGTCGAGGCCGAGTCGGAGAACGACCTGGTGCTCAGGCCCTGAAGCTCCTGACTCCGGAAGGGGTCACCACCGCCTGAACGGGGTGGTCGTGCGGTTCCTCCGGGACCCGTGCGACCACCTCGTCGTCGTAGAGCAGCACGACGAGCGGCGGCTCCACGCGCGCGCGGGCGAGCCGCGCGAGGACCCGGTCGTACGAGCCGCCGCCGCGGCCCAGGCGCATACCGCGGTCGTCCACGGCGAGGCCGGGCAGCAGCACCGCGTCGGCCTCCAGGACGGCGTCCGGGCCGAGCCGCGCGCCGTCCGGCTCCAGGAGCCCGCGCCCGGCGCGCACGAGGTGCTCCGCGCCCGCGTAGACGCCCCAGTCGAGGTCGTTGTCCGGCAGCAGGACCGGCAGCAGAACCCGCACTCCGCGCGCGTGCAGTGTGTCGAGGAGCACGCGCGTGCCGGGCTCGCGGCCGACGGAGACGTACGCGGCGACGGTTCCCGCGCCGGCCAGCGCGTCGAGTTCGAGCGCGTGCCGGGCCAGGTCCGCGGCCGCCCCCTGCGCGTCATCTGCTGTCAACCGGCGCCTCGCTTCGAGGAGTTCTCCCCGCAAGGTCGCCTTGTCAGCCTTGCCGTCGGTGTTCGGTGTCACAGCCAACTCACAAACCCCTCATATCCAGGCCAAAGCGAATAATTAAGCGGACGCACATGTTCCGCACATTCGCACCGGTTATGGTGCTGGGCATGACTGAGTCGCACCCCACGATCACCAAGGCTGTCATCCCAGCAGCAGGCCTCGGCACGCGCTTCCTTCCGGCCACGAAGGCCACCCCGAAGGAGATGCTGCCGGTCGTCGACAAGCCGGCGATCCAGTACGTGGTCGAGGAGGCCGTGGCAGCCGGTCTGTCCGACGTCCTGATGGTCACGGGCCGCAACAAGCGCCCCCTCGAGGACCACTTCGACCGCAACTACGAGCTGGAAGAGGCCCTCGTCCGCAAGGGCGACCAGAATCGCCTCGCGAAGGTCCAGGAGTCCAGCGACCTGGCGACCATGCACTACGTCCGCCAGGGCGACCCCAAGGGCCTCGGCCACGCCGTCCTCTGCGCCGCCCCGCACGTCGGCAGTGAACCCTTCGCGGTCCTCCTCGGCGACGACCTGATCGACGCCCGCGACCCGCTGCTGCAGCGCATGGTCGACATCCAGGCCCGCGAGGGCGGCAGCGTGATCGCGCTCATGGAGGTCGACCCGGCGCAGATCCACATGTACGGCTGCGCGGCCGCCGAGCCCACCGGCGAGGGCGACGTCGTCAAGGTCACCGGCCTCGTCGAGAAGCCCGAGCCCGCCGACGCCCCCAGCAACCTCGCGATCATCGGCCGGTACGTCCTCGACCCCGCCGTCTTCGACGTACTGCGCAAGACCGAGCCGGGCCGCGGCGGCGAGATCCAGCTGACCGACGCGCTCCAGCAGTTGGCCGCGGACGAGAAGATCGGCGGCCCCGTGCACGGCGTCGTCTTCAAGGGCCGCCGCTATGACACCGGGGACCGCGGCGACTATCTGCGTGCCATTGTCAGACTCGCGTGCGAACGTGAAGACCTGGGCCCCGACTTCCGGGCCTGGCTTCGCAGTTACGTCACCGAGGAGATGTAGCACCTTGAGCAGCAGTACGACGGCAGAGGACACCGGCCGCGCCCCCGTCTGGTCGGTGTCCGAGCACCTTGAGGACATTCTCGCCACGGTCCACCCGCTGGACCCGATCGAGCTCCAACTCCTCGACGCCCAGGGCTGCGTCCTGGTCGAGGACGTCACGGTGCCCGTCTCGCTGCCGCCCTTCGACAACAGCTCCATGGACGGGTACGCGGTCCGCACCGCCGACGTCGCCGGAGCCACCGAGGAGTTCCCCGCCGTCCTGGAGGTCGTCGGGGACGTCGCCGCGGGCAGTGCCGGCGAGCTCACCGTCGGCCCCGGCCAGGCCGCCCGCATCATGACCGGCGCCCCGCTGCCGCCCGGCGCCGAGGCGGTCGTCCCCGTCGAGTGGACCGACGGCGGCCTGGGCGAGGGCCCGGTCGGCACGATGTCGCCGCACAGCCTGGCCCCCGAGGGCGCCACCGGCGAGGTCCGCGTGCACCGTCCCGCCAAGGACCGCGCCCACGTCCGCGCGGCCGGCAGCGACGTGAAGGCCGGCGAGCGCGCCCTCGCCGCCGGCACCGTCCTCGGCCCGCCGCAGATCTCCCTGCTCGCCGCCATCGGCCGCGCCACGGTCCGCGTACGGCCCCGCCCGCGCGTCGTCGTCCTCTCCACCGGCAGCGAACTCACGCAGCCCGGCGAGGAGTTGGCCGAGGGCCGGATCTACGACTCCAACAGCTTCGCCCTCACCGCCGCGGCCCGGGACGCCGGCGCGATCGCGTACCGCGTGGGCGCCGTCGCCGACGACGCGGAGACCCTCCGCGCCACCATCGAGGACCAGCTCATCCGCGCCGACCTCCTGGTCACCACGGGCGGCGTCTCCGTGGGGGCGTACGACGTGGTGAAGGAGGCGCTGCAGGGCGCCGGGGACTGGGAGGAGGGCAGCGAGTCCGGCAGCGGCATCGAGTTCCGCAAGCTCGCCATGCAGCCCGGCAAGCCCCAGGGCTTCGGCTCCATCGGCCCCGACCACACCCCGCTCCTCGCCCTCCCCGGCAACCCGGTCAGCTCGTACGTCTCGTTCGAGCTGTTCGTCCGCCCCGCGATCCGCGCCCTGATGGGCTTGAAGGACGTCAGCCGCCCCACGGTCCGCGCCCGCCTCGACAGCCCGAAGCCCCTCACCTCCCCGCCCGGCAAGCGCCAGTTCCTGCGCGGGCGGTACGACGAGGGGGCGGGCGCCGTCGCCCCCGTGGGTGGTTCCGGGTCCCACCTGGTCGCGGCCCTCGCGCACGCGGACGCCCTGATCGTCGTCCCCGAGGACACCGCCGAGGTCGCCCCCGGCGCCGAGCTGGACGTGATCCTGCTCCGCTGAGCCCCGCCCGGTGCGGGTACCGTGGCTGCCCACACGAGGCCCACCACGGCCCGCCGGAGCCCTGACCGGGAGCGCACAGCAGATGAGTACGCAGGACCGACTGACGCACATCGACGAGGCGGGCGCCGCCCGGATGGTCGACGTATCGGAGAAGGACGTCACGGCCCGCACCGCGCGGGCGAGCGGCCGGGTCCTGGTCTCACCGCGCGTCGTCGAACTGCTCAGGGGCGAGGGCGTGCCCAAGGGGGACGCCCTCGCCACCGCCCGGATCGCGGGCATCATGGGCGCCAAGCGCACCCCGGACCTGATCCCGCTGTGCCACCCGCTCGCGGTCTCCGGGGTGAAGCTCGACCTCTCGGTGGCCGACGACGCGGTGGAGATCCTCGCCACCGTGAAGACCACGGACCGCACCGGCGTCGAGATGGAGGCCCTGACCGCCGTCACGGTCGCCGCGCTCACGGTGATCGACATGGTCAAGGCGGTCGACAAGGGCGCCGTCATCACCGACGTCCGCGTCGAGGAGAAGACGGGCGGCAAGTCCGGCGACTGGAGCCGCGCATGAGGGCCCTCGTCGTCACCGCGTCCAACCGCGCCTCGGCCGGGGTCTACCCGGACAAGGGCGGCCCGATCCTCGCCGAGGGCCTGCGCGGCCTCGGCTTCGAGGTCGAGGGCCCGCAGGTCGTGCCCGACGGCGACCCGGTCGAGCAGGCGCTCCGCGCGGCCGTCGACGCCGGGTACGACGTGGTGCTCACCACCGGCGGCACCGGCCTCTCGCCCACCGACCGCACCCCCGAGGCCACCCGCCGCGTCCTCGACCTCGAAGTGCCCGGCATCGCCGAGGCCATCCGCGCGTACGGGCGGGACAAGGTGCCGACGGCCGTCCTGTCCCGCGGCCTCGCCGGGATCGCGGGCAGCACCCTGATCGTCAACCTGCCCGGGTCGACCGGCGGCGTGCGGGACGGACTCGCCGTCCTGGAACCGCTGTTGGTGCACGCCGTCGATCAGATCCGCGGCGGCGACCACCCCAGACCCGACGCCGGCCACGGCACCTCAGGCACCGGGAGCCCGAGCTGAACAGTCCCTCCTGGCCCGTGCGGCTGGCGGACGGCGACGTCGCCCTCCGCCCGATAAAGCTGCGCGACCACAGCGCCTGGCGGGAGGTCAACCGGCGCAACCGCGACTGGCTGCGCCCCTGGGAGGCCACGATCCCGCCGCCCGGCCCCGGCGGCCCGATCACGCACCGGCCGACCTACCGGCAGATGGTCCGGCACCTGCGCGCCGAGGCCAACGCGGGCCGCATGATGCCCTTCGTGATCGAGTACCAGGGCCGTCTGGTGGGCCAGTTGACGGTCGCCGGGATCACCTGGGGCTCGATGTGCTCGGGCCATATCGGCTATTGGGTCGACCGCTCGGTGGCCGGCCGCGGGGTGATGCCGACGGCGGTCGCGCTCGTCGTCGACCACTGCTTCAGGACCGTGGGACTGCATCGCGTCGAAGTCTGCATTCGGCCCGAGAACGGGCCGAGCCGCCGGGTCGTCGAGAAACTCGGATTCCGTGAGGAAGGGCTCCGCCCGCGCTATCTCCACATCGACGGCGCCTGGCGGGACCATCTTGTGTTCGCCCTCACCGCCGAAGAGGTCCCGGAGGGGCTGCTCACCCGCTGGCACCAGCGACGATCCGGTAACAGTCCGAAGGACACACCGCGGAACACGGCCTGACTCCGCGAAATAAAATGTGTGTTCGAAAAAGGGCGCCGATTGACCGCGAATATGCCTCCGGTGTCTCCGGATGTCCTGCTCGCGAAGCCTGCTGATCGCATCAGTCACAAAAAAAGTTCGAGATATCAGCCAGATCGTGCGACACACCGGCTGAATTGGCAGATGGCCTCAACGAAACCCCTCTACCGTGTGAGGCGTGAGCAGCAGCGGCCTCATCTACGCAGTCATTGTCGGGGCCTGGGCCGCCTACTTGGTGCCGATGTGGCTCCGTAGGCAGGACGAGCTCAACGAAGCTCGTCCCACGGAACGCTTCAGTACCGCCATCCGGCTGCTTTCCGGGCGGGCGGGAATGGAGCGTCGGTACGCCAAGGACTTGCGGGCGCGTACCGAAGGGGAAGAGCCCATGGCCGACCCGGACGCCGCCACGGAATCCCTCACGGGATCCGTCGACGTCCGGGCCTTCGCCGTGTCCGAGGACGGCGAGCAGCGCGGCGAACAGCCGAGAACGCGAGAGCAGCCGCGAGAACCCCGGCAGGAGCAGCGCCCCGCGCGCCGCGCCGAGAAGGGCGAGCACTCCGCGAAGGCCGAGCACTCCGCGAAGGCCGAGCGAGCCGAGCGGGCCGCGCGCTCCGAGGCCGCCGCGGCCGCCGCGCGCGCCCGGCGCTCGAAGGTGCTCGCCCGGCGCCGGCGCACCACGGTGGTGCTCTTCCTCGCGTTCACGCTCGGCTCGATCGGCGCGGCCGTCGGCGGGCTCGCGTTCCTGTGGGCGCCCGGCATTCCTGCGGTGCTGCTGAGCACGTACATCGTCTACCTGCGGTCGCAGGAGCGCCGCCGGTACACGTACACGATGGACCGGCGGCGGGCCGAGGCCGCGGCGCGGCAGTTGCGGGAGCGGCGGCCGGCCGGGCGCAGGAGCGCGGCGGACGAGGGCGCCGAGGAGCCGGCCGACGAGGGCGCGGCCCGCGGTGGCGAGGCCGACGAGAAGCCCGGGCTCTCCGCGCTCGCCGCGGACCGCCGGGCCCTGGTCGAGCAGACCGACCACGCCGAGTGGGTGGACCAGCAGCGCGAGCGGGACCGTGGTGCGGCGCGCGGCGACAGCTGGGAGCCCGTGCCGGTGCCGCTGCCGACGTACGTCACCGCGCCGGTCGCGCCCCGCGCCACCGGCAGCATCGACCTGAGCGCCCCCGACACCTGGAGCTCCGCCCGGTCCAGCGCGGCCGGGCAGCCGAAGGAGGCGGAGGCCGAGGAGGCGGCGAAGCCGGCCGAGCAGGAGCAGGGCCGGAGCGCGCGTTCCGGGGGCGAGGGCAAGGAGGCGCCCGCGCGCCGGGCCGCCGCGCGCCGCAGCCGCGAGCGCGGTCGCACGCCGCTCTTCGACCAGTACGAGGACGGCGACAGGCCGCGTGCGGCCAACGAGTGAGGGCCGGGGATCTGACCAGCGCGGGAGCCGCGAGGGGACGGATTTCCGAGCACCCCGTGGAGGGTGCTAGAGTTTCACTCGTTGCAAGGGCCTGTGGCGCAGTCCGGTAGCGCACCTCGTTCGCATCGAGGGGGCCAGGGGTTCAAATCCCCTCAGGTCCACCGCAATTGAGAACCCCGTCGGATTCATCCGGCGGGGTTCTCGCTTGTCCGCGTTCCGTTGGCCCCCTTGGGGCTCACAGCGATTCGGCTCAGAGCGGCTTGGCCATGCAGCGGCTCGATTCGTACGCGCGGTAGTAGCCGAACTTGGCGCACGGCAGGTAGCCCTCGGACGTGTAGAGGGCTATGGCCTCGGGTTGTGCCGTGCCGGTCTCCAGGACCATGCGGGTGCGGCCGGCGGCGCGGGCGTCGGCCTCCAGGAGGGCGAGGATCCGGCGGGCCAGGCCGCGGCCTCGGGCCTCGGGTGTGACGTACATCCGCTTCAGCTCGGCGTCGCCGTCCGAGTAGCCCTCCGGGCCCGCCTCCTGGGAGCGCCAGCCGCCGGTGGCGAGCGGGCGGTCGCGGTCGTCGTACGCGAGCAGGTAGAGGCCGTGCGGGGGCTGGAACATGGCCGCGTCGAGGGGCGTGGCGTCGCCGTCGCCCTCGCCGTACCGCCGGACGTACTCCTGCTGTACCTCGTCGTTCAGCTTGATCGCGTCGGGGTGGTCGTAGGGCGTCGGTCTGATGTCCATGTCCATGCGGTTCAGTGTGCCGGTACCGTGTCGGGGTGCTGACTGTGACCTCCGTGAACGTGAACGGGCTGCGTGCCGCCGCCAAGAAGGGCTTCGTCGAGTGGCTGGGCGCGACCGACGCCGACGCCGTGTGCCTGCAGGAGGTGCGGGCCGAGGCGGCGCAGCTGCCGGACTCGGTGCGGGAACCGGAGGGGTGGCATGTCGTGCACGCCCCGGCCGCGGCGAAGGGCCGCGCGGGCGTCTCCCTGTACACGCGGCGCGAGCCGGACCGGGTCCAGGTCGGCTTCGGCTCCGCGGAGTTCGACGCGAGCGGGCGGTACGTGGAGGTGGACCTGCCGGGCGTGACGGTGGCGAGCCTGTACCTGCCGTCCGGGGAGGTCGGCACCGAGCGGCAGGACGAGAAGGAACGGTTCATGGCCGAGTTCCTCGTCTACCTGCGGGCGCTCAAGGAGCGGGCCGCCGCCGACGGTCGCGAGGTCGTCGTCTGCGGTGACTGGAACATCGCGCACCGCGAGGCCGACCTGAAGAACTGGAAGGGCAACAAGAAGAACGCCGGGTTCCTGCCCGAGGAGCGGGCCTGGCTGAGCGAGGTCCTGGAGAGCTACGTCGACGTGGTGCGCGAGCTGCACCCGGACGTCGAGGGGCCGTACTCGTGGTGGTCGTACCGCGGGCGGGCCTTCGACAACGACACGGGCTGGCGGATCGACTACCAGATGGCGACGCCGGGGCTGGCGGGCAAGGCGGTCAAGGGGTTCGTGGAGCGGGCCGCGACGCACGCCGAGCGGTGGAGCGACCACGCGCCGGTGACGGTGGTGTACGACCTGTAGGCCTCGGGCCCGGTTCAGGGCTCAGGACTGGCCGAGGCGGCGGTCCATCGCGAGGGAGAGCTCCGCCTCGACGACCGCCTTCGCGAGCGGGCGCAGCTTCTCGACGTCGGTGTCGGGGGCGTGCGTGCGCAGGATGCGGAGGAACAACTCGGCCATGGCGTCCGCGTGTTGGCGCACCTGGCGGCCGGCGGAGAGCACTTCGGCGAGCGGTACGCCCTCGCGTACGAGGGTGGCCGAGACGTCCAGGAGGCGGCGGCTGATGTGGACGATCTCCTCGCCGTCCGTGCCGATGTACCCGAGGTCGAGGGCTGCTTGCAGGTTCTCCGGGGTGACCTCGCCCTCGAAGTAGTCCGCGAGCTCCTCCGGCGTGAGGCGGACCGGGGTCTCCTCGGTGGGGGCGCCGGGGAGGCCGAGGACCTCGCCGACGTCCCGGCCGGCCTCGAAGGCGTCGGTGAGCTCGGCGATGGCGTTCAGGGTGTGGCCGCGGTCCAGGAGTGCGGTGATCGTGCGCAGGCGGGCCAGGTGGTGCTCGTCGTACCAGGCGAT
Source organism: Streptomyces sp. Da 82-17 (assembly GCF_046098215.1). Lineage (NCBI taxonomy): Bacteria > Bacillati > Actinomycetota > Actinomycetes > Kitasatosporales > Streptomycetaceae > Streptomyces > Streptomyces sp. Da 82-17. The sequence goes on along the minus strand of NZ_JBJURH010000017.1, from coordinate 176,913 downwards.
GCGGCCCTCGCGGCGGGGTGGCGGGAGCAGCTTGCGCTCGCGGTAGAAGCGCAGCGTACGCACCGTGATGCCGGCCGCCTCGGCCAGTTCGTCCATGCGGTATTCGCGGATCTCCGGGTCTTCGGGCACAGCACGACCCTACGTTCTACCGCCGGTAACTTTCTTCGGTCCGACCCCTACCCATGGGTAAGGAGCTGCTCTACTCTCCCCATTGCGCCAGTAATCACTGGCAGAGTCGTGGAGTGCGGGAGGCGGCGGCATGGCCGAGCAGGAGCGCGAGCATGTGCGGGTGGCGGTGATCGGATCGGGATTCGGCGGGCTCGGGGCCGCCGTCCGGCTGCGCCGCGAGGGCATCACCGACTTCGTCGTGCTGGAGCGCGCCGATTCGGTGGGCGGCACCTGGCGCGACAACAGCTACCCGGGGTGCGCCTGCGACGTGCCGTCCCACCTGTACTCGTTCTCCTTCGCGCCCAACCCCGACTGGCCGCGCGCGTTCTCCGGGCAGCGGCACATCCGGGCGTACCTGGAGCATGTGACGGACGTGTTCCGGCTGCGGCCGCACATCCGCTTCAACTCCGAGGTGACCCAGCTGCGTTGGAACACGGCGGAGCTGCACTGGGAGATCGAGACGGTACGCGGACGCCTCACCGCCGACGTGGTCGTCTCGGCGGCCGGGCCGCTCTCCGACCCGAAGACGCCGGACATCCCCGGCCTCGACTCGTTCCCGGGCAAGGTCTTCCACTCGGCCCGCTGGGACCACGACTACGACCTGCGCGGCAAGCGCGTCGCGATGGTCGGCACCGGGGCATCGGCGATCCAGATCGTGCCGGCGATCCAGCGCGAGGTCGGCCGCCTCACCCTCTTCCAGCGCACCCCGCCGTGGGTCATGCCGCGGGCCGACCGGGCCATCAGCGGCGTCGAGCGCTGGCTGCACCGGCAGCTGCCGTTCACGACGCAGGCGCGGCGCGGCGTGCTGTGGGGGATCAGGGAACTGCAGGTGCAGGCGTTCACCAAGCGCCCGAACGAGCTGGGCCTGGTCGAGTCCCTGGCCAAGGCCAACATGCGGCGCGCGATCAAGGACCCGGCGCTGCGGGCCAAGCTGACCCCCGACTACCGCATCGGCTGCAAGCGCATCCTGCTGTCCAACACCTACTATCCGGCGCTCGCACAGCCCAACGTGGACGTGGTCGCGAGCGGTCTGACCGAGGTGCGGGGCAACACCGTGGTGGCCGCCGACGGCACCGAGGCCGAGGTCGACGCGATCATCTTCGGCACCGGCTTCCACGTCACGGACATGCCGATCGCGGAGCGCGTCGTCGGCGCCGACGGCATCGCCCTGTCCGAGCACTGGAAGGGCGGCGTGCAGTCGATGCGCGGCGCGACCGTCGACGGCTTCCCCAACTTCATGACCGTCATCGGCCCCAACACCGGGCTCGGCAACTCCTCGATGATCCTGATGATCGAGGCCCAGCTGAACTATCTCGCCGACTACATGCGGCAGTTGGACGTCCTCGGCGGCAAGGCGGCCCTCGACGCCCGCCCCTCGGCCGTCACCGCCTGGAACGCCAAGGTCCAGGAGCGGATGAAGCGCACCGTGTGGAACACCGGCGGCTGCAGCAGCTGGTACCTCGACGAGAACGGCGTCAACACCACCATCTGGCCCGGCACCACCAGCGAGTTCCGGGCCGCGACCAGGCGCGTGGACCTCGGCGAGTACGAGGTCCTCAGGGCGCCGAAGCCCGCAGCAGCACCGGCCGCGAAGTCCGGCCGCGAGAAGAAGGCCGAGGCCGCAGCATGAGCCGACTCACCCACGTCGCCTCCGGGCCGTACGCGCCGCCCGCCGCCGCCCGTGAGCTCACCGCCGTCTCCGCCGACGGCTCCCGCATCCACGTCGAGGTGCACGGCCCCGAGGGCGCGCCCGCCGTGGTCCTGTCCCACGGCTGGACCTGCTCGACCGCGTTCTGGGCCGCGCAGATACGGGAGTTGGCGCGCGACCACCGTGTCGTCGCGTACGACCAGCGCGGGCACGGGCGCAGCCCGGCCGTGCCCGGCGGGTACAGCACGCGGGCGCTCGCCGACGACCTGGAGGCGGTGCTCGCCGCGACCCTGGAGCCCGGCGAGCAGGCCGTGCTCGTGGGGCACTCCATGGGCGGCATGACGCTGATGGCCGCCGCGGGCCGCGCGAAGCTGGAGGAGCACGCCGCCGCCGTACTGCTGTGCAGCACCGGCGGCTGGGACCTGCTCCCGGAGGCCACCGTGTTCCCGATCCGCGCCGGCCGGCTGCGCACCCGCCTCACCAAGTCCGTGCTCGGCTCGCGCCTGCCGCTCGGGCCGGTCACGCCGGTCGGCAAGAAGGTGCTGCGGTTCGCGACGATGGGGCCCGGCTCGGCGCCGGACAAGGTCGAGGCCTGCGCCCGGATCGTGCACGCCTGCCCGCGCCTCGTGCGGTACGGCTGGTCGCGGGTCCTGGAGACCCTCGACGTGGCCGCGGACCTGCGGCGGCTGACCGTCCCGACCGGTGTCCTCGTCGGCACCGCGGACCGGATGACGCCCGCCGTGCACTCCCGGGCGCTGGTCGCGGCGCTGCCGAACTGTGTCGGGCTCACCGAGCTCACCGGGATCGGCCACATGTCGCCGGTCGAGGCGCCGGACGCGGTGACCGGGAGGATCCGGGAACTCGTCGGCACGTACGTACGGAACGAAACGGTCGAGAAGGTCAGGGAGGGCGCATGAGCAAGGTCAGCCTGGAGGGACAGGTCGCCGTCGTCACCGGCGCGGCCCGCGGCGTGGGCGAGCTGCTCGCCCGCAAGCTGTCGGAGCGCGGGGCGAAGGTGGCGCTGGTCGGCCTCGAACCGGACGAGCTGAAGAAGGTCTCGGAGCGGCTGGTCGGCGAGAGCGACCACTGGCACGCGGACGTCACCGACCATGAGGCGATGGCGCAGGTCGCGCAGCAGGTCAAGCAGCGGTTCGGGAAGGTCGACATCGTCGTCGCCAACGCCGGCGTGGCCAGCGGCGGGCCGTTCCTCGACTCCGACCCGGTGGCGTGGCGGCGGGTGATCGAGGTCAACCTGATCGGCTCGGCGGTGACCGGGCGGGCGTTCCTGCCGGTCCTGACGGAGTCGCGCGGCTACCTGCTGCAGATCGCCTCGCTCGCGGCGCTCACCCCGGCGCCGATGATGAGCGCGTACTGCGCGTCCAAGTCCGGCGTCGAGGCGTACGCGCACTCGCTGCGCGCCGAGGTCGGCTACAAGGGTGTGAAGGTCGGTGTCGGCTATCTGTCGTGGACCGACACCGACATGGTGCGCGGTGCGGACGAGGACGACGTGATGCGGGAGCTGCGGCAGCGGCTGCCGTGGCCGTCCAACAAGACGTATCCGCTCGGGCCCGCCGTCGACCGGATCGTGGCGGGGATCGAGCGGCGGTCGGCGCATGTGTACGCGCAGTGGTGGCTGCGGGGGATGCAGTCCCTGCGGGGCTATCTGCCGGGGATCATCGCCACCGTCGGGCAGCGGGAGATGCGGCGGTTCGAGCCGCGGCTGCAGGGGGTTTCGCGCGGGCTGGTCGGCGCGGGCGGGGCTGCGGACGAGGCCGAGCGGGGCTGAGGCCGGACCGCCCCACAGCGAGGAAGGGCGCACCCGGAGATTTCCGGGTGCGCCCTCGCGCAGTGTGCGGTGCCTCAGCGGTCGAAGCGCTCGCGGGCCTCGTTCTGGGCCTGCTCACCGTACTTCTGCGCCTGCTCCTGGGCCTGCGAGCCGCGCTGCGACGTCTCCTCCTGCTGCTGACGGCCGCGCTGCTCCTGCTGCTGCTGGCCGCGCTCCTGCTGCTCGCGCTCTTCCTGCGAGCCGCTCATCGCGCCCTTGGCCCTGTCGCGCAGCTCGTCGGCCTTGTCGTTGAACTGGTCCTTCATGCCCATGTGTTTTCACTCCTGAGAAGTGGTGGGTGGGGCGTGACCCAGCCTGGCACGAGGGAACAGAAGCCGCATTCCGGACAGTTGCGCTGTGTGATCGTCGCGGGTCACGCCTCCCGCGGCGGCAGTTTCGGGCGCCGCCGGTCCGGCACGTCCGAGTGGTCGGGCGGCACCGTGGCCCCGTGCCGTTCGAGCAGGTCGAGCGCGAGCCTTACGGCGTCGTCGAGTTGGGCGTGCCGGCCCTCGGCCCAGTCGAGCGGGGTGCGCAGCACTTCGAGGTCCGGCTCGACGCCCTTGTTCTCGATGTCCCAGCCGTACGCGTCGAACCAGGCCGCGTTCATCGGCACCGTGATCACCGTGCCGTCGCCGAGCCGGTGCCGTCCGGTCATGCCGACGACGCCGCCCCAGGTGCGCTGGCCGACGACCGGGCCGAGTCCGAGCAGCTTGAACGCGGCCGTGATCATGTCGCCGTCGGACGAGGTGGCCTCGTCCGCGAGGGCAACGACCGGTCCGCGCGGGGCGTTTGAGGCGTACGAGACGGGCTGGGCGTTGCGGGTCAGGTCCCAGCCGAGGATCGTGCGGGTGAGCTTCTCGATCACCAGCTCGCTGATGTGGCCGCCCGCGTTGCCCCGTACGTCCACGATCAGGGCGGGCCGGGAGACCTCCATGCGCAGGTCGCGGTTGAACTGGGCCCAGCCGGAGCCGCCCATGTCCGGGATGTGCAGGTAGCCGCACTTGCCGTGGCTCAACTCCCGTACGACGTCCCGGCGTTTGGCCACCCAGTCCTGGTACCTGAGGGGGCGCTCGTCGATCAGCGGGACGACCGCCACGCGCCTTGCCCGCCCCTCGCCCTCGGCCGGCTGGAAGGTCAGCTCGACCGTCGTGCCGCCCGCGCCCGCGAGCAGCGGGTAGGGGCCGGTCACCGGGTCGACCGGGCGGCCGTCGACGTGGGTGAGCACCGCGCCCTCGCGGATGCCCGCCCCGGCGAGCGGCGAGCGCGCCTTGGAGTCCGAGGACTCGCCCGGCAGGATCCGCTTGACCAGCCAATTCCCGTCCCTGCAGACCAGGTTGGCGCCGAGCAGGCCCTGGGCGCGCTGGTAGTGCGGCGGGCCCTCGTTGCGCCGCGAGGGCGTGACGTACGCGTGCGATGTGCCGAGTTCGCCGAGGACTTCGCGCAGCAGGTCGGCGAACTCGTCGGGGGACGCGACCCGTTCGACGAGCGGGCGGTACTGGTCGAGGACCGCGTCCCAGTCGATGCCGCACATGCCGGGGTCCCAGAAGTAGGCGCGGATGATCCGGCCTGCCTCGGCGTACGACTGGCGCCATTCGGCACCCGGGTCGACCTCGTGCAGGATGCGGCGCAGGTCGATCCAGACCGTCGAGTCGCCGTCGCCGGGCTCGGTGGCGGGGACGGCGCGCAGGTCGCCCTCGTCCACGACGACGAGCCGGGTGCCGTCGCCGCTGAGCGCGAACCAGTCGAGGTGGTCGACGAGTTCGGTCCTGCGGGCCTTGGCGATGTTGAAGTACTCCAGGCTCGGCCGGCCCGAGGTGTCCGTCGGGTTGGCGAAGGTCTCGCCGAGCGCGCCGGAGATCGGCCAGCGCATCCAGACCAGGCCGCCGTCGCTCACCGGCTGCAGCGCGCTGTACTTCGACGCGGCCACCGGGAACGGCGTGACCCGGTTCTCCAGGCCCTCGGTCTCCACGATGACGGTCGTGCCCTCGCCCCCGTTCTCGGCCGGGTCGAGCCCGCCCGCCGCGGGCCGCCCGTCCGGAAGCAGCGCGAACGGCGAGGGCGTCGCCGACGACAGCGGTACGAGATAGGGGCGGCAGCCGAGGGGGAAGGAGAGGTCGCCGGTGTGCACGTCGTAGACCGGGTCGAAGCCGCGCCAGGAGAGGAACGCCAGATAGCGGCCGTCGCTCGTGAAGACCGGATTCTCGTCCTCGAAGCGGCCGTTGGTGACGTCGACGATCGTGCGGTCCTTGATCCGGGCCAGCTTGATCTGCCGCAGCGAGCGGCCGATGCCGGGGTGCGACCAGGCCAGCCACGCCCCGTCGGGCGAGAACGCCAGGTCGCGCACCGGCCCGTTGATGGACCGGATCAGCTCGGTCACCTCGCCGTTGGATTCCTCGGTGGCGTCGATGAGCAGCAGCCGCCCGTCGTCCGAGGCGATGGCGAGCCGTTCCCCGTCCGGGTCGGCGACCATCTCCTGGACGACGCCCAGCTCACCGGAGGCGAGCCGGCGCGGCTCCCGGTCGCCGCTGGCCCGCGGCAGATAGGCGATCTCGACCGCGTCCGCGCCGTCGGCGTCCGTGATGTACGCGACCTGTCCGCCCGAGCCGGTCATCTCCGGGAGCCGGACCCGTACGCCCGGGGTGTCCGTGATGGTGCGGGCCGGGCCGTCGCGGTGGGTGAGCCAGTACAGGCTGCCGCGGACGACGACCGCGCTGGCCCGGCCCGTCTCGTCGACGGCGAGCGCGTCCAGGTTGGTGGCGGCCGGGACCTGGTAGATGCGGCGGCCGGTGCGTGGGCCGCCGAGGCGGACGTCGAGCTTGCGCGGCTTCGAGTCGGCGGTCAGCTCGTCCACGATCCACAGCTCGCCCGCGCACTGGTAGACGACGCGCTCGCCGTCGCCGGCCGCGTGCCGGGCGTAGAAGTCGTCGTGGTCGGTGTGGCGGCGCAGGTCGGAGCCGTCGGGGCGGCAGGAGTAGAGGTTGCCGATGCCCTCGTGGTCGGAGAGGAAGGCGATCCGGCCGCTCACGAACATCGGGCTGGCGAAGTGCCCCCGCAGATCGGGCAGCAGCCGCTCGCCGTGCAGCCAGAGCCGGCCGGTGGCGCCGCCGCGGTACCGCTTCCAGGCGGCCGGCTCGTGCGGCGGCCGCCCGGTGAGCAGCAGGGTGCGGCGCTCGCCGTCCAGGTCGGCGACCGCGATGTCGTCGACGGGGCCCCAGGGCAGCTTGCCGCCGGGGGAGCCGTCGGTCGGCACCGAGTAGGCCCAGGTGAAGTACGAGAAGGGCTGGCCGTGGGAGGCGACGGCGAGGACGTCGCCGTCGGGGGACCAGCCGCACACCTTGGTGTCGGTGTTGCCCCAGTAGGTGAGCCGGGTGGCGGGCCCGCCGGCGACCGGGACGACATGGATCTCCGGGTCGAGGCTGCGCCAGGTCGTGAACGCGATCCGGGTGCCGTCGGGGGAGAACCGGGGGTGCCCGATCCGGGTGCGGTCCACGGTCAGCCGCCAGGCCCGCTCGGGCCCGTCGGCCCCCGGCTCGACGGGGGCCACCCAGAGGTCGTCCTCGGCGGCGAAGCAGAGGAGGTTGCCGTGCAGATGCGGAAAGCGGAGGTATGCGGCGTCTCTCACCTGACCATGCTTTTCCGGTATGTAGGGGGCGGCAACCCGAACGGCAGAACTCGGCGCACCGTCGTCGGAGCGTGACCCAGCACACGTACGAAACGGTTTCGTTTCGCTGGGCTCCGGCGTACGGTCGTAGGGGAACGAAACGGTTTCGTTCACTTCGCATCTCCGGAAGGAGCCCCCGTGGCGCGCAGCCGCATCACCCCCGAGCGCGAGGCCGAGCTGTACGGCGCCGTGCTCGACCTGCTGCGCGAGGTCGGGTACGACGCGCTGACGATGGACGCCGTCGCCACGCGCACCAGGTCCAGCAAGGCCACCCTCTACCGCCAGTGGGGGAGCAAGCCCGAACTGGTCGTCCGGGCGCTGCGGTCCGACAAGCCGGTCTCCTTCGAGGAGATCGACACGGGCTCGCTGCGCGGCGACCTCCACGCGCTGGTCGACGCGATGGACGACGGTCGCCTGGAGAAGGACTCCGCGCTGATGCGGGGCCTGGCCCAGGCCGTCCACGGCAACCCGGATCTGCACCAGGCGATGCGGGAGCTGCTCATCGCGCCCGAGCTCACCGGGCTCGACGCGATGCTCCAGCGCGCCGTCGACCGGGGCGAGGTGCGCGAGGGCCACCCGGCGCTCAAGTACGTCGTCCACATGACCGTCGGAGCCGTCGTGGCTCCCCTCCTCATCGAGGACATCCCGCCGAACCGGGCGTTCCTCTCCGACTACGTCGATGCCGTGATCCTCCCCGCCCTCGGCATCTGACCCGCCCCGTACCGCCCCACCTGACGCACCGCTCACGTCGTCGGGCCGGTTCGACCTGCCCTGAACACCCCACGACCTGACCGGGAGTACGCACTCGTGGCCACGTTCCTCTACAAACTCGGCCGGTTCTCGTTCCGGCGACGGCACTTCGTCGTCCTGATCTGGGTCGCGCTGCTCGCCCTCGCGGGCGTCGGCGCCGCCAACGCGTCGGGCACCGGCTCGACCTCCTTCTCCATACCGGGCACCGAGGCCCAGCGCGCCTTCGACCTGATCGAGGAGCGCTCGCCGGGCGCCAAGGCCGACGGCGCCACCGCCCGCGTCGTCTTCAAGGCCCCCGCCGGGGAGAAGATGACCGACCCGGCGAACAAGTCCGCGGTCGACCGGGTCGTACGCGAACTGCGGGGCGGGGGCGAGGTCGCCTCCGTCGTCGACCCGTACCGCGCCAAGGCGATCAGCAAGGACGGCACGACCGCGTACGCGCAGGTCTCGTACGACGTGTCCGGGATGAACCTTCAGGAGTCCTCGCGCGAAGAGCTGAAGGCGGCCGGGCAGGACGCGCGGGAGGCCGGGCTCACCGTCGAGATCGGCGGCGACGCGCTGCAGGCGATTCCGGAGACCGGCGCCACCGAGATCATCGGCGTCGGGGTCGCGGCCGTGGTCCTGGTGATCACCTTCGGCTCGCTCGTCGCGGCCGGGCTACCGCTGCTCACCGCGCTGATCGGCGTCGGCATCGGCGTCTCGACGATCACCGCGCTCGCCTCGGCGCTCGACCTGTCCAGCACCACCTCGACGCTCGCCATGATGATCGGCCTCGCCGTCGGCATCGACTACGCGCTGTTCGTCGTCTCCCGCTACCGGGCCGAGCTCGCCGAGGGGCGCGCACCCGAGGAGGCGGCCGGACGGGCCGCCGGAACGGCCGGCTCCGCGGTGGTCTTCGCCGGGCTCACCGTCGTCATCGCACTGGTGGGCCTGGCCGTCGTCAACATCCCGATGCTCACGAAGATGGGCATCGCCGCGGCGGGCACGGTCGCGATCGCGGTCCTGATCGCCCTGACGATGATCCCGGCGCTGCTCGGGTACGCGGGTGGCCGAGTGGTCGGACGCAAGGCCCGCAAGAACCCGGACTCCGGGGCGGCCAAGGACAACCTGGGCACCCGCTGGGCCCGCTTCGTGCTGCGCAAGCCGCTGGTCGTGCTGCTCGTCGGCGTGGTCGGGCTCGGCGCGGTCGCGGTGCCGGCGAGCAAGCTGGAGCTGGGCCTGCCGGACGACGGCTCGCAGCCGACGAGCACCACGCAGCGCAAGGCGTACGACCTGGTCTCGGAGGGCTTCGGCCCCGGTTTCAACGGCCCGCTGATGGTGGTCGTCGACGCGGCGGACGCGGACGACCCGAAGGCGGCCGCGGGCCAGGTCGGCCGGACCGTCGCGCAGCTCGACGGGGTCGCCGCGGTCACCCCGGCCCAGTTCAACAAGGCCGGCGACACGGCGATGCTCACCGTCGTACCGAAGTCCAAGCCGAGCAGCGCCGAGACGGAGGCGCTCGTGCACGACATCCGGGACGCCGGCGGGCAGATCGCCGCGGACACCGGGGCGAAGACCATGGTCACCGGCACCACGGCGATGAACATCGACGTGTCCGAGAAGCTCGACGAGGCGCTGCTCCCGTATCTGGCGCTCGTCGTGGGCCTCGCCTTCCTGCTCCTGATGGTGGTCTTCCGCTCGGTGCTCGTCCCGCTCAAGGCGGCGCTCGGCTTCCTGCTGTCGGTGGTCGCCGCGCTCGGCGCGGTCGTCGCGGTGTTCCAGTGGGGCTGGCTGGGCTCGCTGTTCGGGGTGGAGCAGACCGGCCCGATCATGTCGATGATGCCGATCTTCATGGTCGGCGTGGTCTTCGGCCTGGCGATGGACTACGAGGTCTTCCTGGTCACGCGGATGCGTGAGGCGTACGTCCACGGGGAGCGGCCCGGCCAGGCCGTCGTCACCGGCTTCCGGCACGGGGCACGGGTCGTCACGGCGGCCGCGGTGATCATGATCGCGGTGTTCGCGGGCTTCATCGGGTCGAGCGAGCAGATGGTGAAGATGATCGGCTTCGGCCTCGCCATCGCGGTCTTCTTCGACGCGTTCGTCGTACGCATGGCCATCGTGCCCGCCGTCCTCGCGCTGCTCTCGCACCGCGCCTGGTGGCTGCCGAAGTGGCTCGACCGGATCCTGCCCGACGTCGACGTGGAGGGTGAGCAGCTGCGCGAGCGGCTCGGCGACGCGTCCGAAGGAACGGACCGGGAGCGGGAGTTGGCCGGGGTCTGAGCCGGCGCTCCCTCGACATGAGGCGGCCGGGACCGGGGCGATGCCCGGGTCCCGGCCGTTTCGGTCTGCTGCTCGCGCCGTTCGGTCTGCTGTTCGCGGTTCAGGCCGGGGTGGTCGCGGTGGGCGTGGTCGAGGCGGGGGCGGCGCTCGGCGTGGCGGCGACCGCGTACGTGCGGCGCAGGAAGCGGAGCAGGGCGACGCAGTCGAACTGCAGCACCGTGACCCCGGCCTCCGAGTGGAACTCGATCACCGTCTGGACCCGGCCGCACGGCCAGACCTGGACGTCACCGCTGCGGGTCGGATTGCGCAGCCCCTTCTCCAGAAGCGGACGCGGCAGCTCCCACTCCACGTCGCCGGGGGAGCCCGGCATCGCGACGTGGATGTCGGCGCCCTGCTCGGAAGGGTCGTACCGCAGGGCGACGCGGATCGCGCGATGGCCGTCCGGGGCGTCCGTGACGAGATGGGCCCGTGCTTTTTCCTCGACCAGGGCGGCGGACATCACGCGCTCCCTCAACTCCGTGTTGCTGTTGCGTACGTACGGCGACCACGTAGAGACGACTGATTTCGTTACGTCCCTAATGTCGCATATTTCCCGAGGGGTGCGCGGGTCGAAGTGACCTCCGCCTCATGTGACACAGCGGACAAAGTGCCCCGGCGGTCCGGAGGTTGAGCGCCCACGATCCGGGGTACGGCGCGGCCGCCCCGTCTCCCTCGTCCCTCACGCCTGCCCGGAAATCCGGCGCGCAAGGGTCGTGGAACGCCGAAATCCGCAGCGAGATGCCCCCGGCCCGGCGACGAGCAGACCCGGAATCCGCACCGATAGGTGAACGTTGCACCATGGAGGGTCGGCGGCGGCGCGAGCGGCGGCCGGAAGCAGACACGGAAAGGGCACGGACGTGGACGTCCAGGGCAGTGTGGCGTCGGGGTTCGAGCCCGTCGAAGACGCCTTCGCGAGGAACTTCGCCGAGCGGGGCGAGCGCGGCGCGGCCGTCGCCGTCTACCGGCACGGCCGCAAGGTCGTCGACCTGTGGGCGGGCAGCCGGGACGTGGACGGCGAGGAGCCCTGGGAAGAGGGCACCGCGCAGATAGTCCGCTCCGCGACCAAGGGCGTCGCCGCCGCGGTGCCGCTGCTCCTGCACCAGCGCGGGCTCCTCGACCTGGACGCGCCCGTCGGCACGTACTGGCCCGAGTTCAAGGCCCACGGCAAGGACCGCACCCTCGTCCGGCACCTGCTCTCGCACCGCGCGGGCGTGCCCGTGCTCGACCGGCCGGTCGGGATGGCCGAGCTGTCCCGCGGCCCCGCCGCCGTCGCCGCGCAGGCCCCCGTCTGGGAGCCCGGCACGGACCACGGCTACCACGCGCAGACGTACAGCTGGCTCGTCGGCGAACTCGTGCAGCGCGTGACCGGACGCAGCATCGGCACGTGGCTCGCCGAGGAGGTCGCCCGGCCGCTCGGGCTCGACCTGTGGCTCGGGCTTCCGGAAGCCGAGGCGCACCGGGTCGGACGGGTCGGGCCCGTGGAACCGCCCGCGGCCCTGCCGGGAAGCGAGCTGCGGCTGCGGCCCAAGCGGAACGTGGCCGAGGCGTACGCGGACCCCGAGTCCCTGACCCGGCGGGCCTTCGCCGCGCTCAACGAGCCGGACGAGAACGCGGCGGAATACCGGGCCGCGGAGCTTCCCGCGTCCAACGGCATCGCCACGGCCCGCGCCCTCGCCCGGTTCTACGCCGGGCTGATCGGTGAAGTCGACGGCCACGCACGGCTGTTCGCGCCCGCGACGGTGGCGTTGGCGCGTACGGAGGAGTCGGCGGGGCCGGACCGGGTGCTGGTCGTGAACACGCGGTTCGGGCCCGGGTACATGCTGCACGGGCCCGCCTCGCCGCTCCTCGGGCCCGGGTCGTTCGGGCACCCGGGGCGCGGGGGGCCGCTCGCGTTCGCCGACCCGGAGTCGGGGGTCGCGTTCGGGTACACGACGAACGGGCTCCAGTCGGGGGTCACGGCCGACCCCCGGGCGCAGGCCTTGGTACGGGCGGTACGCGCGGCTCTGGCCTGAGCCCGTCCGGCCTCTCGTCTCGCCCTTCGGGCTCGATCGGGTCCCCTCCCCGCCCCTTCCCGAAAGCCTGCGGCGCCGTCGTGGTTGCTCGCGCAGTTCCCCGCGCCCCAAATGGGGCACGTCATCCCGTCCCCTTCCCCCCCCGCCGCTGTGGGCAGGCGTTCCGCAGGGCGGAACGGGTGGGCACAGCGGCCACCACGACGGTGGGAGAGCCGAAGAGGGAAGCCTCTCCGGCGGTTGAGGAGCGGGGGTCCGGGGGCGGAGCCCCCAGGGGATCAGGCCGTGTGCAGCATCAGGCCGATCCCGACCACCATCAGGCCCGCCGCCGCGATCCTCGGCAGTCCGAAGCGTTCCTTGAAGAAGATCGCCCCGATCGCCGCCCCCACGATGATCGACGACTCCCGCAGCGCGGCGATCGGCGCGAGGGCCGCGCGGGTCTGGGCCCACAGGACCAGGCCGTACGCCGCCACGGAGAGGCCCGCCCCGGCGAGCCCGTGCGCCGCGTGCGGGCGGAGGAGGGAGGCGAGCCGGGAGCGGTGCCGGTGGAGCGCGTACGCCGGGATCGCGAGGCCCTCCAGGATCATCAGCCAGGCGACGTACCCGAGCGGGGTGCCGGAGGCGCGTACGCCCACGCCGTCCACCACCGTGTACGCGGCGATGGAGAGCCCCGTCGCGAGCGCGGCGAGCAGCGCCGGCCAGTGCGGGCGGCGGCCCGAGCCGCGGATGCCCCACAGGGCGAGCCCGACGAGACCCGCGCAGGCCACGGCCACCCCGGCCAGCTGCCAGCCGTCGAGGCGCTCGCCGAGGAGGACCGCCGCGGCCACGGTCACGACGAGCGGTGCCGTACCGCGGGCGATCGGGTACATCTGGCCGAAGTCGCCCAGGCTGAACGACCGCATCAGCAGCGCCTGGTAGGCGACGTGGAGGAGCGCGGAGGCGAGCAGCGCGGGCCAGGCGCCGGCGGCCGGGAACGGCGCGAAGCAGGCGAGGACGGCGCCGATGAGGGCGCCGCCCCCGGATATGAGCGTGAACGCGACCAGCTGGTCCTTGATGCGGTGCGCCATCGCGTTCCAGCTGGCGTGCGTGACGGCGGCGAGGACCACCGCCCCCGCGACCAGCGGCGTCACCGGTCGGACTCGCGTACGTCCACCAGCGTGCCGCCCGCGTGCGCGATCAGTTCCTTCGGGTCCATCGGGAACACCGTGTGCGGGGTGCCGGCGGCCGCCCACACCACGGCGTGGTCGAGCAGGCCGCGGTCGGCGAGGACCCGGGTGCGGGTGCGGTGCCCGAAGGGCGGCACCCCGCCGATCGCGTACCCGGTGGTCTCCCGTACGAAGTCCGCGTTCGGGCGCGTGACCTTCTCGGCGCCCAGCTCGCGCCGGACGAGCTCCATGTCCACCCGGGACGCCCCGTCCATCAGGACCAGGACCGGAACCTGGTCCGCCGCGAAGATCAGCGACTTGACGATCTCGCCGAGCGCGCAGCCCACCGCCTCCGCGGCCTGCGCGGCGGTACGGGTGGCGTCCGGGAAGGAGCGGACCTCGGACAGGACGGATTCCAGGCCGAGTTCACGCAGGGCCTCGGCGAAACGGGGGTGGGCGGCGGTGCCGGAAGAGCTGGTCATGGCCGCACGCTAGCCGTACGTGTACGGGGCACGCGACCACAATCCGGCCCGCCCGCCCGGAACTACGCCCCGCCCCGCAGCACCGAAGCCACCAGCGGTCCCGCCGACGTGCCGCCGCGGCCGCCCTCCTGGATGACCGCCGCCGCGGCCAGGTCGCCGCGCCAGGCCGTGAACCAGCCGTTGGGCTTCTTCTGCCCGTCGACCTCGGCCGAGCCGGTCTTGCCGCCGATGTCGGGGCCGAGCCCGGACATCGCCTCGGCCGCCGAGCCGGACGTCGCCGTGTACTCCAGGAGCTGCTTCAGCTGGGCCTGCGCGGAGGCGTCCAGCTTGCGCGGCGCCTTCGCGAGGGCACGGCCGTCCACGTCGGGGGAGACCAGGTACGGCTGGTTGAACGTGCCGGTCTTGGCGGTCGCGATGACCGACGCCACGTTCAGCGGGTTCGCCCGCACCCCGCCCTGGCCGATGAGCGAGGCGGCCATCTGCGCGTCGGACTGCACCGGCACCGCGCCGTCGAAGGTGGAGACGCCGCTGGTCCAGTTGCCCCGGCCGAGCCCGAAGACCTCCTGGGCCTGCTTGGTCAGGTCGTCGTCCTTCAGCTTCTTCGCCTGCGAGATGAACGCGGTGTTGCAGGACGCCGCGAAGCTGGAGCGGAACGTGCCGTTCTTGATCTCGAACTTCTCGACGTTCTGGAACTTCCAGCCGCCGTACGTCTCGTACTTGGGGCACGGGTGCGGCTTGTCGATGCCCGCGAGGTTCTTCTCCAGAAGCATCGACGCGGACACGATCTTGAACGTGGAGCCCGGCGCGAGCGAGCCCTGCAGCGCCACGTTCATGCCGGTGGTGTTGGAGTTGGCGGCCGCGAGCACCTCGCCCGTGGACGGCTTGAGCACCACGACGGAGGCGCGCTGCCGCTTGGCCACCTCGGCCTCGGCGTTGGCCTGCGCCTTCGCGCTGATCGTCGTCTCGACGGTGCCCGGGGTGCCCTTGCTGAGGGTGAGCAGCGTCTTGTCCGGCAGCGCCTTGTCGTCGGACTTGCCCGACTTCTCGGCCCCCGAGTCGCCCCGCACGATGCGGAGTTCGACACCCGGCTCGCCGCCCGCCTTGTCGCCGTACTTCTCGCGCAGCGAGTCGAGGACCGTGCCGAGCGACGGGTACTTCTTCGCCGTCAGTTCCGTGCCGTCCCGGTCCACGGCCTTGATCGGCGGCTTCCCGGACTCGTCGGCGCGCAGCGAGTCGCCCTCGCGCAGCTCCGGGTGGATCACGGACGGGGCCCAGCGCACGACCGGCTTCCCGCTCTTCTCGTCACGCACGACGGTCAGCTCGGACTCGTACGCGAAGGGCTTGCTCGTTCCCTCGTACGACGCCGTCGCCGAGACCGAGAACGGCACCTTCCCGTCGCTCGCCCGGCCCGGCTGCAGCTTCACGTCGGTGAGGTGCGCGTCCTCGCGGTACGAGGTGAGGGCGGTCCGGGCGGCCGCGGCGTCGTCGGTCTTCGCGGCGGCCGCGGCGGCGTCGCCCTTCGCCCACGCGGTGAGGAACTCCCCGCCGGTGGCCCGGACTTCGGCGGCGGTCAGCGGCCCCAGCTCGGCCTTGGGCTCGCCCGCGGCCGTACGGTCCCCACCCTGGGCCGAGGTGTTCTCGCTGCCGCCCCCGGTCAGGGCGTACGCGGTGAAGCCCGCGCCCGCGGCGACCGCGACGACGGCGGCCCCGATCAGCGCGATCTTGGCCTCCTTGCGCATCCCGCTCGTCGAGCCCGAGGCTCCGGTGCCGTACCCGCCCTGGGGTTCCATGCGCTCTCTCCTGCCCACAGCTGCTTCCTCCGCGGATGCCCCGCGCTTCCCGACCCCCGCCGAATGGGCACCCTATAGGCCCCGGGTGACAAGCCTCACCGGCCGGGCGGCCGCGCACAGGACGGACGGCGCACCGTTATACGAACGGGATCAACACCCCCGTACGAGAAGGGGATCGACGCCGTCTGTCACACCCACGTGTCGAACCACATCCGCGCCCGCCACGAGTCGACCGGGATCGGGGTGCCCGTGTAGATCGGCCAGAAGTAGACGAAGTTCCAGATGATCAGCAGGACCAGGACGCCCGCGCCGACCGCGCCCACCGTGCGGCGGCGTTCCGTCGAGCCGGGGCGGCCGAGGATCGCGCCGATCATCATCGCGACGGCCAGGCACAGGAACGGCACGAAGACCACGGCGTAGAAGTAGAAGATCGTCCGCTCCTGGTACGCGAACCAGGGCAGGTACCCGGCCGCGATGCCGCACAGGATCGCGCCCGCGCGCCAGTCGCGGCGGAAGAGCCAGCGCCACAGGGCGTACGCCACCGCGAAGCAGGCCGCCCACCACAGCAGCGGGGTGCCGAGCGCGAGGACCTCCGCCGCACACTTGCCGGACGCGGTCGCCGGGCAGCCGTCGATGCCGGGCGCCGGGGACTCGTAGTAGTACGAGACGGGCCGGCCGAGGACGAGCCAGCTCCACGGGTTGGAGTCGTAGGTGTGGCCGGAGGTCAGGCCGATGTGGAACTGGTAGACCTCGTACTCGTAGTGCCACAGGGAGCGCAGCCAGTCCGGCAGGAACGTCCAGCTGCCGCCCTTGCCGTCGGTCGCCGCCCAGTTCCGGAAGTAGCCGTTGTCGGTGACGATCCAGCCCGTCCAGGAGACGACGTACGTGCCGAGCGCGACCGGCACCGTCGACACGAACGCCGGGAGCACGTCCCGCTTCAGGACCGTCAGGTACGGGCGGCCGGCGCCGGCGACGCGGCGGGCGCCCACGTCCCACAGGACCGACATCAGGCAGAACGCCGCCATGATGTAGAGGCCGTTCCACTTCGTCGCGAAGGCCAGGCCCAGGCAGAGCCCGGCTGTGATCCGCCAGGGCCGCAGGCCGAGCCGGGCGGTCTCCGCGATGTCCGCGTCCGGGCGCACCAACCCGTCGTCGTCGACCGGGAGTTGGGCGAGGAGCCGGGCGCGCGAGCGGTCCCGGTCCACGACCAGGCAGCCGAACGCCGCGACGACGAAGAACATCAGGACCAGGTCGAGCAGCGCGGTCCGGCTCATCACGAAGTGCAGCCCGTCCACCGCGAGCAGCGCGCCCGCCAGGCAGCCGAGGAACGTGGAGCGGAACAGGCGGCGCCCGATCCGGCAGATCAGCAGCACCGACAGCGTGCCGAGCACGGCCGTCATGAACCGCCAGCCGAACGGTGTGAAGCCGTGCATCCACTCGCCGAGCGCGATGACCCACTTGCCGACCGGCGGATGCACCACGTACGCCGCGTCATGGCCGAGCGGCACCTCGGAGCCGAGCCGGATGACCTCGTCGTTGTAGTCCTTCGGCCAGTTCACCTCGTAGCCGCGGTGCAGCAGCGCCCAGGCGTCCTTGGCGTAGTACGTCTCGTCGAATATCACCTTGTCCGGCCGACCCAGGTGCCAGAACCGCAGCGCGCCCGCGACGAGGGCGACGAACAGCGGCCCCGCCCAGGCCAGCAGCCGGTTCAGGGGCGCGGCCCGGTCGGCGTCCACACCGAAGGCGGCCCACAGACGGGGCCCGGGTTCGGTGAAGGCGGGGACCAGGCGGGCGCGGACGTCGGCTCTGGGCCGCGCCGTGTACCCGAATCGGCGCAGCCGCAGCTGCCAGGCCCGCTCCGCGGGCTCCTCCGTCTCGGTGGCCGGGCCCGCTTGCGCGTCGGTGGAGTCCGTCGTGGACGCTGCACTGGTCACCGCGCCATCGTAGGGAACGACACTGTGGGCAGGCCGGGGTACTCGCCTCCCGGGCGGGGCAGGCCGGGGGCGCGCGGGTGGCCGGGGCGGGGCCGGGACGCCTGGCGGGGCGGGACTCGGACGCCGGGTCGGGGCGGGGCGGCGCGGGGCGCGGGCAGCTGGTCGGGGTCGAAGCCGCCCCCTGGTCGGAGTTGGCGTCCGACCCCAGGTCGGGCCACGACGCGCCCCGGACCCCTGGTTGGAGTCGGACTCGGATGCCCGGCCGCCGGGGCGGGGCGGGACTCGGACGCCGGGTCGGGGCGGGGCGAGGCCCGGGCCCCTGGTCGGGGCGGGGCGGGGCCCGGATGGCTGGTCGGGGGTGGACCCGCACCCCTGGTCGGAGTCGGACGCGAGGTCGTAGCCGGGGGACGGCTCGGGCCCAGGGGCGGGCCGGGGCGGCGGGGGAGGGGCCGGAGGCTCGGTCGGGGTGCGTTCCGTTCCCTGGGAGGATGGGCCCGTGACAGCAGGAACGCTCGTACTCGCAGGGACCCCCATCGGCGACACCTCCGACGCCCCGCCCCGGCTCGCCGCCGAGCTGGAGTCGGCCGATGTCGTGGCCGCCGAGGACACTCGTCGGCTGCGCCGGCTCACGCAGGCGCTCGGGGTGCAGCCGGGTGGTCGGATCGTGTCGTACTTCGAGGGCAACGAGGCCGCCCGTACGCCGGAGCTGGTCGAGGCGCTCGTGGGCGGGGCGCGGGTGCTGCTCGTCACCGACGCGGGGATGCCGTCCGTCTCCGACCCCGGGTACCGGCTGGTCGCGGCTGCCGTGGAGCGGGACATCCGGGTGACCGCCGTGCCCGGCCCGTCCGCCGTGCTCACCGCGCTCGCCCTGTCCGGGCTTCCGGTCGACCGGTTCTGCTTCGAGGGCTTCCTGCCGCGCAAGGCGGGCGAGCGCCGCAGCCGCCTCGCCGAGGTCGCGGGCGAGCGCCGCACCCTCGTCTACTTCGAGGCCCCGCACCGCCTCGACGACACCCTCGCCGCGATGGCCGAGGCCTTCGGCGCCGACCGCCGCGCCGCCGTCTGCCGCGAGCTGACCAAGACGTACGAGGAAGTGAAGCGCGGGCCGCTCGGCGAGCTCGCCGCGTGGGCCGCCGAGGGGGTGCGCGGCGAGATCACCGTCGTCGTCGAGGGCGCGACGGAGACCGCCGTGGAGCTGGACGCGGACGAGCTGGTCCGGCGCGTGCAGGTGCGCGAGGAGGCCGGGGAGCGGCGCAAGGAGGCGATCGCGGCGGTCGCGGCGGAGGCGGGCCTGCCCAAGCGGGAGGTGTTCGACGCCGTGGTCGCGGCGAAGAATGCGGCTCGCAGCGCGCCACGGGACGGCAAAGGACTATCGTGAAAGGCAAAGCGTAGGCCGCGCACCAGGCCTTTTTCCTCTGGAGAAGGCCAAGAGAGCTCCAATTCTCGACAGGCCTGATGCGCTCCCCCCGGGCGCGGGCGTCCACTGGTGTCAGGGACGCCGACCGTCCCGGTACGTGCTTGTCCGGCGGACAAGAGGAGCTGGCATGAGTGAGACCACCGGCCGCACCACCACGAGTATGCCGAGCGAGGCCGTCGCCACCGTTCACGAGTCGTACTCCTTCGCCTGCATGCGCTGCGGGCACGGCTGGGAGCAGTCGTACGAGATCGAGCACTTCGTCGACGGCGCGGGCAACGAATTCGTGATGTACGTGGTCGACGGCCAGCGGGTGCCATCCCCGCTGACCAGGCCCACGTGCATGAACTGCGGCGGCCACGTCGTACGGATCATGCGGGCGGGGCAGGTGTCCTCGGTCCATCAGATCCCCTACGGGCAGCCGTTCGAGTACGCCGGTCAGCCCGCGGCGGAGAAGCCCGAGGCGGCCCGGGCGCCGGAGTCCGGTGCGGACGCGGCCCGGAAGTCCGAGCACCACTGGCACCTCTCCGACCTGCTGCATCCGTTCCGGCACCACCACGAGAACGACCGGTCGGAGCCGCCTTCGTAGCGCGGAGCGGCCTTCGTAGGATCGGAGGCATGAGCCCGAAGGACGTCAAGGACGCCAAAGACGCACCGCCGCCGCTGCCGGAACCCCTGCGGGTTCCGGTCGCGGACTCGCACACGCACCTCGACATGCAGTCCGCCACGGTCGAGGAGAGCCTCGCGGACGCGGCGGCCGTCGGCGTGACCACGGTCGTCCAGGTGGGCTGCGACCTGAAGGGCTCCGCCTGGGCCGCCGAGACCGCCGCCGCCCACGAGGCCGTGCACGCGACGGTCGCCCTGCACCCCAACGAGGCCCCGCGGATCGTCCTCGGCGACCCTGGGGGTACCTCCCAGCCCCCTAGGGCTGGGGGAGGCTGGTCGCGGCAGGGCGCGCGCCAGCCGGGCGGGGACGCCGCGCTGGACGAGGCGCTCGCCGAGATCGACCGGCTGGCCGCCCTGCCGCAGGTCAAGGGCGTCGGCGAGACCGGGCTCGACTACTTCCGCACCGGGCCCGAGGGCAAGGAGGCGCAGGAGCGGTCGTTCCGGGCGCACATCGAGATCGCCAAGCGGCACGGCAAGGCCCTCGTCATCCACGACCGCGAGGCGCACGCCGACGTCCTGCGGATCCTGAAGGAGGAGGGCGCCCCCGAGCGCACCGTCTTCCACTGCTACTCCGGCGACGCGGCGATGGCCCGGATCTGCGCGGAGCAGGGCTACTTCATGTCGTTCGCCGGCAACGTCACCTTCAAGAACGCCCAGCCGCTGCGCGACGCCCTGGAGGTCGCGCCGCTCGAACTCGTCCTGGTCGAGACCGACGCCCCGTTCCTGACACCCGCGCCGTACCGCGGTCGGCCCAACGCGCCCTATCTCATTCCGGTCACGCTCCGGGCGATGGCCGCGGTGAAGGGCGTCGACGAGGACGTGCTGGCGGAGGCGGTGCGGGCCAACACGGCGCGCGCATTTGATTACTGACCGATAACGCGCCGGGCACCCGATCCCGGGCCAGAGCCGCCACCCACGGTCACTTCGTGACGCCACGTGTTCGTGCGGCTTTGGAGAGTGACGGACGCTCCGCTAGGTTCTGCTCGCCCGAGTTCAGGACCCGTACTGGAGCGCTCGTCGTGAACGTTGATGAATGGCGCGGCTCGACCGACGAACGGCGCGGCTCGACCGTCGCGCCGCCGCGGACCCCCGCCCCGGACGCCCCGCCGCAGGCCCCCGCGGCGACCGGCGGAAGGGCCGAGGCGCGGCGGGCGGCCCGGCGGCGGCAGAGCGCCGAGCGGCCCGAGGCGCTGCGCCGGCTGCTCCCGCAGGCCCTGGTCGTCGCCTTCCTCGCCGGCGGCACCACGGCGTTCATCGCCAAGGACAAGGCCGTCCAGCTCTCCGTCGACGGCAAGCCCCGCACCCTGCACACCTTCGCGGACGACGTCGGCGAGCTGATCGCCGACGAGGGCCTGGCGGTGGGCGCCCACGACATCGTGGCCCCCGCCCCCGGCACCGCCCTGACCAGCGGCGACGAGGTCGTCGTCCGCTACGGCCGGCTGGTCCGCCTCACCCTCGACGGGGAGCGCCGCCAGTTCTGGACGACCGCCCGCACCGTCGAGGGCGCCCTGCGCCAGCTCGGCGTCCGCGCGGAGGGCGCCTACCTCTCCGCCGACCGCTCGAAGCGCATCGCCCGCGACGGCCTCGAACTCGACGTCCGCACCGAACGCACCGTCACGGTCATGGCCGACGGGCGGGAGCGGACCGTCCGCACCAACGCCGCGACCGTCCGCGAGGCCGTCGCCGAGGCCGGGATCTCGCTGCGCGGCCAGGACACCACCTCCGTGCCGCCCGACTCGTTCCCGCGCGACGGCCAGACCCTCACCGTCCTGCGGATCACCGGCAGCCGCGAGGTGCGCGAGGAGCCCATCGCCTTCGACGTGCGGCGCACCGAGGACGCGACGCTCTACCGCGGCACCGAGGTCGTCGAACGCGCCGGCCGGCAGGGCGCGCGCCGCGTCACGTACGAGCTGCGCACCGTCAACGGGGTGCGGCAGCGGCCCCGGCGGATCGAGTCGCAGCTGGTGCGCGCCCCGCAGACCCAGCACGTCAAGGTCGGCACCCGGCCGCTGCCGACCAGCGTGCAGGGCGCCGACGGCCTCGACTGGAACGCGCTCGCCCAGTGCGAGTCCGGGGGCCGCCCCGACGCGGTCGACCCGTCGGGCACCTACGGCGGGCTGTACCAGTTCGACCAGGGCACCTGGCAGAGCCTCGGCGGCACCGGCCGCCCGCAGGACGCCCCGGCGGCGGAGCAGACGTACCGCGCGAAGAAGCTGTACATGCAGCGCGGGGCGAGCCCGTGGCCGCACTGCGGGTCGCGGCTGTGAGCGGCTGCAAGGCGAGGGCGGGGGTCCCCGGGCGTCCCTTTACCCTTGTGCGGTGAGCAACAGCCCCGATTCCCTCCTCGGTCCGGCCGACATCCGTGAGCTGGCCGCCGCCCTGGGCGTACGCCCCACCAAGCAGCGCGGCCAGAACTTCGTCATCGACGCCAACACGGTCCGCCGTATCGTCCGCACCGCCGAGGTGCGGCCCGACGACGTGGTCGTGGAGGTCGGCCCGGGGCTCGGTTCCCTGACGCTCGCGCTCCTGGAGACCGCGGACCGGGTCACGGCCGTCGAGATCGACGACGTGCTCGCCGCCGCACTGCCCGCGACCGTCGAGGCCCGCATGCCGGAGCGCGCCGACCGGTTCGCGCTCGTGCACTCCGACGCGATGCTCGTCGACGAGCTGCCGGGCCCGCAGCCCACCGCCCTGGTCGCGAACCTGCCGTACAACGTCGCGGTGCCCGTCCTGCTGCACATGCTCGCCACGTTCCCGAGCATCGACCGCACGCTCGTCATGGTGCAGTCCGAGGTCGCCGACCGCCTCGCCGCCACCCCCGGCTCGAAGGTGTACGGCGTCCCCTCCGTGAAGGCCAACTGGTACGCGGAGGTCAAGCGCGCCGGCGCCATCGGCCGCAACGTCTTCTGGCCCGCGCCGAACGTCGACAGCGGCCTGGTCTCGCTGGTCCGCCGCACCGAGCCGGTCGCGACGACCGCGTCCCGCGCGGAGGTCTTCGCCGTCGTCGACGCCGCGTTCGCGCAGCGCCGCAAGACCCTGCGGGCCGCGCTCGCCGGCTGGGCGGGCTCCGCCGCGGCCGCCGAGCAGGCCCTGGTCGCCGCCGGGGTCTCCCCGCAGGCCCGCGGCGAGTCCCTCACCGTCGAACAGTTCGCGAAGATCGCCGAGAACCGGGGAGCGGGCCAGTGAGCGAGCCCATGAGCGTGACGGTACGGGTGCCGGCGAAGGTCAACGTCCAGCTGGCCGTGGGCGGCGCCCGCGCGGACGGCTTCCACGACCTGGCCAACGTGTTCCTGGCGGTCGGCCTGTACGACGAGGTCACGGCGACCCCCGCCGACGAGCTGCGGGTGACGTGCTCCGGCCCGGACGCGCACCAAGTGCCGTTGGACGCGAGCAATCTGGCGGCGCGCGCGGCGCTGGCCCTCGCGGAGCGGCACGGACGCAGGGCCGACGTGCACCTGCACATCGCGAAGGACATCCCCGTCGCCGGCGGCATGGCGGGCGGCAGCGCGGACGCGGCGGGCGCCCTGATGGCGTGCGACGCGCTCTGGGGCACGAACGCCTCCCGTGCCGAACTCCTCGACATCTGCGCCGAGTTGGGCAGTGACGTGCCGTTCAGCCTGGTCGGCGGCGCGGCCCTCGGCGTCGGCCGGGGCGAGCAGCTGACCCCGCTGGAGGTCGGCGGCGCGTTCCACTGGGTGTTCGCCCTTGCCGACGGCGGCCTCTCCACGCCCGCCGTGTACCGGGAGTTCGACCGCCAGTGGGAGGGGCTCGACGTCCCCGTCCCCGAGGCCTCGCCCGCGCTGATCGAGGCGCTGCGGGCGGGCGACGCGGAGGCGCTGTCGGGGGTACTCGCCAACGACCTGGAGCCCGCCGCGCTCGCCCTGTTCCCCGCCCTGGAGCAGACCCTCGCCGCGGGCACCGACGGCGGCGCCCTCGCGGCCCTCGTCTCCGGCTCGGGCCCGACCACCGCGTTCCTCGCCCGGGACGCCGAGTCCGCCGAGGCCGTCGCCGAGGCGCTGCTCAAGTCGGACACGTGCCGCGCGGTCCGCGTCGCCGAGGCCCCGGCGCCGGGCGCGACGGTGGTCGAGGGTCCGTAACCCCCGTACGTCGTGAGTACCCGTACTCAGACGGGAGTTGAGTAGCCGCGCCCTGACGCGGGCGCGGCCCCGGCCGGGACCGTACCGGCATGGACTCCACCGTCACGCGGCTCGCCGCGGCCACGCCCGACACCCGGGACCGCTACATCGACCTGCTGCGCGTCGCCTCGCTCGGCACCGTCGTGCTCGGGCACTGGCTGATGGCGGCGGTGGCGACGGGCGCGGGCGGACGCGTCGAGGTCGGCAACCTGCTCGCCGTCGTGCCCGAGCTCCAACTGCTCACCTGGGCCCTGCAGATCATGCCGGTGTTCTTCTTCGTCGGCGGCTTCGCGCACGCCCAGTCCTACCGCTCGCTGTGCCGCCGCACCGGCTCCGACCGGGTCTACGCGGCGTTCCTGCGCGCCCGGCTGCAACGGCTCCTGCGCCCCACGATCGCCTTCGTCCTGGTCTGGGGCGCGCTCGCGCTCGGGCTCCAACTCCTCGGCGCGGGCGGCGGGTTGCTGGACGTCACGCTGCGGCTCGTGACCCAGCCGCTCTGGTTCATCGGCATCTACCTCGCGATGGTCGCGTTCACGCCGCCGCTCCTCAGGGCGCACGAGCGGTGGGGCTGGGCCGCGTTCGCCGCGCTCGTCGCCGCCGCGGGCACGGTCGACCTGCTGCGCTTCGCGCTCGGCGTCCCGTACGTGGAGTTCCTGAACTTCGCCTTCGTCTGGCTCGCCGTGCACCAGCTCGGGTTCCTGCGCGCCGACGGCCGGCTCCGGGTACGGGGCGTCCCGGCCGCGCTCGCCGGGTGCGGGCTCGCGGGGGCGGTCGCCCTTGTGACGTACGGGCCGTACCCGCTGTCCATGGTCGGCATGCCCGGCGAGAAGATCTCCAACATGGCCCCGCCCACGTTCGCCCTGCTCTGCCACGGGCTCTGGCTGGTCGGCGCGGTCGAGCTGGTCCGGGGACCGGTCGGGGCGTGGCTGCGGCGGCCGCGGGTGTGGCGCGGGGTGATCGCCGCGAGCGGCGTCGCCATGACGGCCTTCCTCTGGCACCTCACGGCGATGCTCGGCGTGTACGGCGCGCTCCTCGCCCTCGACGTGCCGCTGCCGCGTCCGGCGAGCGCGCAGTGGTGGGCGCAGGCGCCGCTGCGGGTGGGGGCGGCGGTGCTGGTCACGGCGCTCCTGGTCGCCGCGTTCCGCCGCTTCGAACGCCCGGTGTCCGCTTCGGTGGTCGTCGGCTCCGGCCCCTTGGCGGCCGTCGGCATCACGTTCTGCCTGTTCGGCGTGCTCGGGCTTTCGATGGTCGGCTTCGGGGGGTTGCTGGAGGGGCGTACGGCGACGCTGATCGCGGTGGAGGTGTCGGCGCCGGTGGCGGTGGGGATGGTGCTGGGCGGGTGGGCGCTGGTCGCGGGCGGGTGTTTTCTTCCCCACCCCGCCCCTTCCCGAAAGTCCTAGCGGACGGCTCCCGGGCCGTCGTTCGGCTGCGGCGCCGTCGTGGCCGTTCGCGCAGTTCCCCGCGCCCCTGAAGGCCTGCGGCTGCGCCGCTGTCTTCCCCGGTGAGATGCCGCACGAAGTGCGCATCTCAAGGGGCGCGGGGAACTGCGCGACCAGCCACGACGGTGCCGCAGATGAACGACGGCCGGCGATCAAGCCCCTCCGGCGTCTGAGGAGCCGGGGGCCGGGGGCGGAGTCCCGGTACCGAGCCCCGGTCGGCCCGCGCGCAACGACTACGCTGGGACGTCGGCACAAACCCCCGTCCCAGGAGTGAAATGGCAGTCAACCTCGTCAATGTCGAGGCAGTCAGCAAGGTGTACGGCACCCGTGCCCTGCTCGACTCGGTCTCCCTCGGCGTCTCCGAGGGCGACCGCATCGGCGTCGTCGGCCGCAACGGCGACGGCAAGACCACCCTGATCCGGATGCTCGCCAAGCTGGAGGAGGCCGACACCGGCAGGGTCACGCACAGCGGCGGCCTGCGCCTGGGCGTCCTGACGCAGCACGACTCCCTCGACCCGGCGGCCACCGTCCGGCACGAGGTCATCGGTGACATGGCCGACCACGAGTGGGCGGGCGACGCCAAGGTCAGGGATGTGCTGACGGGCCTCTTCGGCGGGCTCGACCTGCCGGGCTTCGAGAAGGGCCTCGACACCGTCATCGGCCCGCTCTCCGGTGGCGAGCGCCGCCGTATCGCCCTGGCCAAGCTGCTGATCGCCGAGCAGGACCTGATCGTCCTGGACGAGCCCACCAACCACCTCGACGTGGAGGGCATCGCCTGGCTCGCCGGGCATCTGCGGGAGCGCCGCTCGGCGCTCGTCTGCGTCACCCACGACCGCTGGTTCCTCGACCAGGTCTGCACCCGCATGTGGGACGTGCAGCGCGGCGACGTCTACGAGTACGAGGGCGGCTACAGCGACTACGTCTTCGCGCGGGCCGAACGCGAGCGGATCGCGGCCACCGAGGAGGCCAAGCGGCAGAACCTGATGCGCAAGGAGCTGGCCTGGCTGCGGCGCGGCGCCCCGGCCCGTACGTCCAAGCCGCGCTACCGCATCGAGGCCGCCAACGAGCTGATCGCCGACGTGCCGCCGCCGCGCGACACCTCCGAGCTGATGAAGTTCGCCAGCGCCCGGCTCGGCAAGACGGTCTTCGACCTGGAGGACGTGACCGTACAGGCCGGCCCGAAGGTGCTGCTCAAGCACCTGACCTGGCAGCTCGGCCCCGGCGACCGGATCGGTCTGGTCGGCGTGAACGGCGCGGGCAAGACCTCGCTGCTCCGTACGCTCGCGGCCGCCGCCCGCAGCCAGGGCGAGGAGCAGCCGGCGGCCGGCAAGGTCGTCGTCGGCAAGACGGTGAAGCTGGCGTACCTCTCGCAGGAGGTCGCCGAGCTGAACCCGAACTGGCGGGTCCTGGAGGCCGTGCAGCAGGTCAAGGACCGGGTCGACCTCGGCAAGGGCCGGGAGCTGACCGCCGGCCAGCTGTGCGAGCAGTTCGGCTTCGGCAAGGAGAAGCAGTGGACGCCGGTCGGGGACCTGTCCGGCGGTGAGCGGCGGCGGCTGCAGCTGCTGCGGCTCCTGATGGACGAGCCGAACGTCCTGTTCCTCGACGAGCCCACCAACGACCTCGACATCGAGACGCTGACGCAGCTGGAGGACGTCCTCGACGGCTGGCCCGGCTCGATGGTGGTCATCTCCCACGACCGGTTCTTCATCGAGCGCACCACGGACCGGGTGTTCGCCCTGCTCGGCGACGGCGCGCTGCGGATGCTGCCGCGCGGCATCGACGAGTACCTGGAGCGCAGGCACCGCATGGAGGAGGCGGCCGCCGCCGCTGCCGCCCCGGCCGCGCCCGCGCCGCAGAGCGGTACGGCGCCCGTGAAGTCCTCGGCGGACGCCCGGGCGGCGAAGAAGGAACTGCAGAAGATCGAGCGGCAGTTGGACAAGATCTCCGCAAAGGAGACAAAGCTGCACGCGGAGATCGCCGAGAACGCCACCGACTTCGCCCGCGTCGCCCAGCTCGACGCCGAGCTCCGCGAACTCGCCGGGGAGCGCGACGAGTTGGAGATGCGCTGGCTGGAACTCGCCGAGGACGCCTCCTGAGCCCCTCCCGCAACCGCCCGCTCACGGCCCGCGAGGGGCGGTAACAGCGGCATCACAGGCCGGTCCTCCCTTGGGAACAAGGGGGCGACCGGCGCGGCTTGATGTCGGTGGTCAGTGGTAGAAAGAACTCCCGCTCGACTGACATACAGGTACGGGGACAATGCCCGATTCGCTCCTTTCCGGGGGAAATTGACCAACGGAATTGCGGGGGAGGTCGGTCGGGCTGCGGGACCCGTGTGAAGAGGTACGCCGCTGATGAGTCAGCCGCCCAGCCAACCGCCGCAGCCGCCGGGTGGTGCCGGGGCACCGCAGGACCCTCAGCAGGGGATGTCCGAGGCGCCCGGCCAGCCGCCGCAGACGCCTCCGGTGCCGCCGGCCCCGCCGTCCGCCCCGCCCGCCGCGCCTGTGCCCGCGGCCCCGCCGAGCGCACCTCCCGGCACCCCACCGCCCCCACAGCCCGGGTACGGCTACCCGCAGCAGGGCCAGCCCGGCGTGCCCGCGCCGGACAACCCGTACGCCCAGGCCCAGCCGGGCCCGTACGGACAGCCGGGGCAGCCCGGGCAGCCGGGGGTTCCCGGTCCGGCGTACGGATACCCGCAGCAGCCGCAGTACCCGGGCGCGCCCGTGCCCGGCATGCCCGGCGGCCCTGCCGGGTCCGGCGGCTCGGGCAGCCCGTTCAAGGGCAAGCCCGCCGCGATCATCGGCGCGGCCCTCGCCGCGGTCCTCGTGATCGGCGGCGGCGTCTGGTTCGCCACCAGCGGGGACGACGAGCCGGCGAAGAAGCAGCCCGTCGCCAAGGGCGGCGGCGGTGACGGCAAGCCCACCGGCGGCGGCGAGGAGACCGCGGGCAGCCGCGACGGCGGCGAGGACGACCTCAACTCCGGCCGCAAGCCCGGTGAGGCCAAGGTCTGGGCGGCCAAGAACGAGATCGACGTCCCGCGCAACGGCGCCGAGCTCATGAACATCTGGACCGTGGGCGACAACGTCATCCAGGCCGGGTACAACGAGGTCACCGCGTTCAAGTCGAGCGACGGCAGCAAGGCCTGGAGCGTCAAGCTGCCGCACGCCGTGTGCGACACCCCGCCCCGCCCCTCCGAGGAGGGCATGGTCGTCGTGGCCTACAAGGACACGGACAACCAGGAGAAGAGCAAGTGCAACCAGCTCCAGATGATCGACCTGAACACGGGTGAGAAGGGCTGGCAGAAGAAGACCGAGACGGGCGGCCTCTTCGACTCGACCGTCACGCTCGACCTGGAGATCGCCGGGGAGAACGTGATGGTGGCCCGCTCCCAGTCCGGCAGCGCGTACAGTCTGAAGGACGGCGAGGAGCAGTACACGCTGAAGAAGGACCGGGGCTGCTTCCCCAACTCCTTCGCCGCCGACGGCGATGCGGTGCTCGCCGTCGACTCCTGCCTGGCCCAGCCGGACAAGAACGAGCAGCTCAAGTCGATCGACCCGAAGACCGGCAAGGTCAAGTGGCGCTTCAAGACGCCCAAGGGCTTCGAGGTGCAGAAGGTCTACTCGGTCAAGCCGCTCGTCGTCTCCCTGGTGAACCGGGACGACAAGTCCTGGAACATCGTCGCGTTCAAGGAGAACGGCAAGGTCCGCTCGCAACTCGACGGCGGCAAGGACACGTTCACGCAGCGCTGCGGCATGTCCATCCTGGAGAAGGAGCTGCAGAGCTGCCAGGGCATGGTCGCCACGGACGACCTGTTCTTCATGGCCACCGAGGAGAAGAAGTCCGGCGACTTCGACCGCAGCAACGAGATCATCGCGTTCGACCTCGACACCGGCAAGCCCAAGTGGCGCGGCAAGACCGAGGAGCCCCGCTCGCTGCTCCCGCTCGCCGCGGACTCCTCCGGCAACCTCGTCGCGTACGTCGAGCCGACCTTCGAGAAGGGCGGCCAGACCGTGCAGTTCGGCCCGGACGGAGGCAAGCCGAAGCTGCTGCTCCAGCACCCGGAGAGCACCACCAGCCTGGAGAACTCGATGGTCGGCATGGGCCAGTTGGCCTTCGCCGACGGCCGCCTCTACGCCACGTCCTCGCGGCTCATGGGCCGCGACGGCGAGGAGGAGACCCGCATGCTGTCCTTCGGCAAGTAGCACCCCCGGGGCGTTCCCCGGTCCCGTGAGCCGCCGCTCGCGGGACCGGGGAACGCCCCACCGCTCGTACGACCGGCCCGCCGCCCCCCTTCGTCCCCAGCCTCCGCTCCGCAGTGCCGGAGGAAAGAGACAGGCAGACAGGTAGAGATCAGATGACCCAGCCGCCGCAGCCGCCCCAGCCGCCGAACCAGCCCCCGCAGGGCGGGTTCGGCGCCCCGCAGGACCCGCCGAAGGACGGCTTCGGCAAGCAGCAGAGCCCGCCGCCCGCGAGCCCGCCGCCGGCCGGTCCGCCGCCCGCGGGCGCTCCGCAGAGCCCGCCGCCAGCCGGCGGCTTCGGCGCTCCGCCCCCGCCCGCCCCGGGCACGCCCCCGCCCGCGTACGGCTACCCGCAGGGCCCCGGCACCCCGCCGCCGCCCCCGCAGGGCCAGCCGGGCGCTCCGGGCGCTCCGGGCCAGCAGGGGTACGGCTACCCGGGCGCTCCCGGCGCTCCGGGCCAGCAACCGCCGTACGGCTACCAGCAGTTCCCGCAGCAGCCGCAGCCGGTGACCCAGCCGATGGGCGGCCCCGGCGGTCCCGGCGGCAAGAAGATCAACGCGCAGCTGGCGATCATCGTCGCCGCGGTGGTCGCGGTCGCGCTGATCGTCGGCGGCGGCTTCTGGTACGCGTCCTCGTCCGGTGACGAGCCGAAGGAAGAGGCGAAGACCGGCGAGACCAAGGGCGGCGAGAGCGGCCCGTCCGGCGGCGGCGACGAGAAGGTGCCGTCGGACCCGGCGGCCCAGGTCCGCTTCCAGCTGCCCGCCCCGAAGGTCCCGGCGGACACGACGCTGAGCGTCAAGGGCTCCTGGCTCACCGACGACGTGTACGCGAAGAGCGGCCCGAGCAAGATCGTCGGGTACGGACCGGAGGACGGCAAGGAGCTGTGGACGCTCCCGCTGTCCGGCCCGACCTGCGCCGGCTCCCGCCAGGTCTCGGACGACGGCCTGGCCGCCGTGGTCTTCGAGGCCGCGGGCAAGAAGGAGTACAACGGCTGCAGCCAGATCGCCGTCTTCGACACCAAGACCGGCGACAAGCTGTGGCAGAAGAGCGTCAGCGACGGCGGTGACAAGGCCGACTTCCAGGAGATCGTCATCTCCGGCCAGACCGTCGCCGTCGGCGGCGGCACGGACGGCGGCGCCGCCTTCGACCTGAAGTCCGGAAAGCCCCGCTGGACCCCCAAGCCCTCGGACACCTGCAAGGACGCGGGGTACGCGGGCGGCGAGCAGCTCGTCGCGGTCCGCGAGTGCGGCTCGTACGACAACCCGCGGGTCGAGGTCCAGCTGATCGACCCGGAGTCGGGCACGCCGAAGTGGACGTACAAGCTGCCCGCCGGCATCGACAACGCCAAGGTGATGTCGACGAAGCCGGTGGTGTTCGGCGTGGACTCGGGTGACATCACGGCCACCGGTGTCACGGACATCTTCGCCCTGGACGAGGCGGGCAAGCTGCGCAGCAAGGCGGCTCTCGGCGAGCGGGAGTACCAGTTCGACTGCGATGTGAACATGGTCCAGGAGTGCTCCGGCGTCGCCGTCGGCAACGACCGGGTGTACGTGCCGACGGCCCAGCACCAGGGCAGCGGCGACTACGGCATGACGAACGAGATCGTCGCCTTCGACCTGGCCACCGGCGAGACCGTCGGCCCGAAGGCGGACGCGGGCGAGAGGTACCAGATGCTGCCGCTGCGGATGGACGGCAACAACATCCTGGCGTACAAGGTCCCGCCGTACGACAAGGGCGGTCAGGTCGTCACCATCGACCCGAAGACCATGAAGCAGACCGTGCTGCTGGAGAACCCGGCGCAGGAGGACATCCGCGACGCCGAGACGCAGTACTCGCTGCCGGACGGGGCCGAAATGCTCTACGGCGACGGCGGCTTGTTCATCTCGGACAAGCTGATGTCGAAGCCGAGCGCGGCCGACACCCGCAAGCGGCACCTCGCCGTGGTGTTCGGCACGAAGTAGCCGAAGCGGGCCACAGCGCCGCGGGCCGTCTCCCTTCGCTGGAGGGAGACGGCCCGCGTGGTGTTTTCGGGCAGGACGGGCGGCATCTCTCCGGTAGGGGGCGCGCGATGTCGAACAAGCGTGTAGCTTCCGGGGAACGGCGGGCCCGGGGGTCCCGTCTCCGACGGGTCGAAGGGGATCTGGGGGGTAGCGCGATGGCCGTGCGGCTCATGGTGGTCGACGATCACCGTCTGCATGCCGAGGCTCTCGCCTCGGCCCTGAAACTCCGCGGCCACCGGGTGCTCGCCGCGGCCGCCCCGGCCGCCGGCGCGGCCGACCTGGTGGTGCAGCGGGCGCCCGAGGTCTGCGTCCTGGGCACGGCGGCCCCGGCCGAGCCGGGCGCGTTCGACCCGGTGGTGCGGATCAAGCGGGACCGTCCGCAGGTGGCCGTCCTCGTCCTCGGGCCGGTGCCGTCGCCGCGCGGGATAGCGGCCGCGTTCGCCGCCGGCGCCTCCGGTTACGTACGGCACGACGAGCGGATCGAGGGCGTCGAGCGGGCCATCATGAAGGCCAGGGCGGGGGAGGCGGCGGTGGCGCCCGGGCTGCTGCAGGGGGCGTTCGCCGAGCTGCTCAACCCGGCGGCGCAGCCCGACGACGAGGGCAACCGGCTCCTTCAGCTGCTCACGCCGCGCGAGGTCGAGGTCCTGGTGCGGGTCGCCGACGGCGAGGACACCCGGCTGATCGCGGCCGGCATGGGCATAGCGCCGAGCACGGCCCGTACGCACGTCCAGCGGGTCCTGATGAAGCTGGACGTCGGCTCCCGCCTGGAGGCGGCGGCGCTGGCCGCGCGTACGGGCCTGCTCGACCGGGCCACGACGGCGGCTACGCCTGAGGGGCCTCGGCCGGAGCCGGAGCCTGGGCCGGCCTGAGCCGCAGCCAGACCAGGAAGAACAGGCCGAGGGCGAGCATCGCCAGGCCGGTCCACAGGTTGATGTTGACGTCCTGCGCCTTCTTCAGGTCGGCGTCGGACGCGGTGATCCCGGCGATCGTGACGATCACGCCGTAGACCACGAACAGGCCGCCGATGATGCGCCGGATGTCGAAGAGCCGGGCGGCGGTGGCGGACTTGGCCTCCAACTCGGAGACTTCACGCTGCAGTTCGGACATTCTGGGTGCCTCCGATCGGATCAGAAGGAGTACGGGACGTAGCAGGCGGCGGCGAGGACGATCGCGCCCCAGCCGAGCAGCGCGGGCTTGCGGTACCAGACCTGGTCGGCCTCCTCCGGAAGCTCCTCCATGCCGGGCGACTTGGTGCCGTACACCAGACCGGCCAGCTCGGCCTCCGGCTTGGGCGCGGTGAACAGGGTGACGAGGACCATCACCACGGCGCCGGCGACGAAACCGACGATCGCGGAGACGAAGTTGGCGCCCTGGTCGGAGGGGATGTCGATGACGCCCTGCTTGTAGATGACGAAGTAGTTGACCATCGCCGCGGTGGTGCCCGCGACCAGGCCCCACACACCGGATTTCATGGACGCCCTCTTCCAGAACATGCCGATGATGAAGACCACGAACATCGGCACGTTGAAGAAGGAGAACAGCGTCTGCAGGTACCCCATGATGTTGCTGAAGCTGGCGGCGAGGAAGGCCGTGCCGATCGAGGCGACCACACCGATCGCGGTGATGAGCCGCCCGAACTTCAAGTAGTACGTGTCCTCACGGCCCTTGACCACGTACTTGGCCCAGATGTCCGCCGTGAACACGGTGTTGAAGGACGAGACGTTCGCGGCCATGCCCGCCATGAACGCGGCGAGCAGACCGGTCACGGCTATGCCGAGCACGCCGTTGGGCAGCAACTCCTGCATGAGCAGCGGGATCGCGTCGTTGTACGTGAGGTCGGAGCCCGCGGTGCCGATCTTCGGGACGAGGACGGCGGCGACCAGGCCGGGGATCATCACGATGAAGACGATGAAGATCTTCGGGAACGCGGCGATCAGCGGCGTGCGCTTGGCGGCGGACAGGTTCCGCGCGGACAGGGCGCGTTGCACCTCGGCGAAGTTGGTCGTCCAGTAGCCGAAGGACAGCACGAAGCCGAGGCCGAGCACGATCGTCAGCCAGTTCGCGCCCAGCGGGTTGGGGTCGCCGATGCCCGTACCGCCCCACGCCGTGAGGAAGTTGCCGCCGTGCTGCCCGGTGAGCGATTCGCTGAGGCCGTCCCAGCCGCCGACCCGCTTGAGGCCGAGGATCGTGAGCGGGATCAGCGCGGCGAGGATCACGAAGAACTGCAGGACCTCGTTGTAGATCGCCGAGGAGAGACCGCCGATCGTGATGTACGCGAGGACGAAGAACCCGGCGACGACGATCGACACCCACTGCGGCCAGCCGAGCAGTGCCTCGACGACGATCGACAGGGCGTACAGGTTGACGCCCGCGATCAGGATCGACGCGAAGGCGAACAGGACCGAGCTCAGCAGATGTGCGGACTTGTCGAACCGCTGGAGCAGGAACTCGGGAACGCTTCGGACCTTGGAGCCGTAGTAGAACGGCATCATCACCAGGCCGAGGAAGACCATGGCCGGGATCGCGCCGATCCAGTACCAGTGCACGACGGCCACGCCGTACTGCGCGCCGGTCGCGGCCATGCCCAGGATCTCGGTGGCGCCGAGGTTGGCGGCCACGAAGGCGAGGCCCGTGACCCAGGCGGGCAGGGAACGCCCGGAGAGGAAGAAGTCGAGGCTGGTCTTCACGCTGCGCCGGGCGGCGAAACCGATGCCCAGGACGACGGCGAAGTAGATCGCCAGGATCGCGTAGTCCAGCCCGTTGGTGGGGAGCCGTAGCCCGTCGGCCAAGTAGTGCATGGGGGGTCTCTCGCTGTCTCTCGCTTCGTTGCGCGAACTGATCAGACCGGAACCTACGCCCCCAGCTTCAGAAACTGAACACTTGTGTTGGTGTTCTTTGTTTGATTGTGATCGTTGACGGTGCTGTTCAGTTATGGTTTCTTATGTTGGTTTCTGTTTGTGTGTACGTGGCTGAGATGGGGGAGTCCCAGACGTGAAGAAGACCTCGACCCGGCTCGCCGACGGTCGTGAGCTCATCCACTACGACCTGCGCGACGACACCGTCCGCACGGCCGTCGACCCCCGCCCCCTCGACCCGGTCGGCGCCGGCTCCGAGATCCGCGAGGACCCGCTGCTCGGCGACTTCGTGGCCGTCGCCTCGCACCGCCAGGCCCGCACCTACCACCCGCCGGCCGACGAGTGCCCCCTCTGCCCCTCCACCGGCGAGCGGCACACCGAGATCCCGGACTCCTCGTACGACGTCGTCGTCTTCGAGAACCGCTTCCCGTCCCTCGCCGGGGACTCCGGGCGCTGCGAGGTCGTCTGCTTCACCTCCGACCACGACGCGTCCTTCGCCGACCTCACCGCGGAGCAGGCCCGGCTCGTCCTGGACGCCTGGACCGACCGCACCGCCGAGCTGTCCCACCTCGACTCCGTCGCGCAGGTCTTCTGCTTCGAGAACCGCGGCGCCGAGATCGGCGTGACCCTCGGCCACCCGCACGGCCAGATCTACGCCTACCCGGACGTCACCCCGCGCACCGCCCTGATGCTCCGCAGCCTCGCCGCCCACCGGGACCGCACCGGCCGCAACCTCTTCGACGACGTCCTGGCCCGCGAATCCGCCGGCGAGCGGGTCGTCCTGGAGGGCGAGCACTGGATCGCGTACGTCCCCTACGCGGCGCACTGGCCGTACGAGGTGCATCTGCACCCCAAGCGGCGCGTGCCCGACCTGCTCGGGCTCGACGAGGCGGCGCGCACCGAGTTTCCACAGGTCTATCTGGAACTCTTGCGGCGCTTCGACCGGATCTTCGGCCCCGGTGAACCGCCCACGCCGTACATCGCGGCCTGGCACCAGGCGCCGTTCGCGGACCTGGCGGAGTTCGGAGTGCGCCGCGACGACTTCGCGCTGCACCTCGAGCTTTTCACCATTCGCCGCACTTCCGGCAAGCTGAAGTTCCTCGCGGGTTCCGAATCCGGCATGAGCGTGTTCATCAACGACGTGCCGCCGGAGACCGCGGCCGAGCGACTGCGAGAGGTAGCGAGTAAATGAGCGGCAAGTACCTGGTCACCGGTGGCGCGGGCTATGTCGGCAGCGTGGTGGCGGCGCATCTGGTCGAGGCCGGCCACACCGTGACCGTGCTCGACAACCTCTCCACCGGCTTCCGCGAAGGCGTCCCCGCGGGCGCCGAGTTCA
The DNA here is from genome assembly GCF_046098215.1 of Streptomyces sp. Da 82-17. Lineage (NCBI taxonomy): Bacteria > Bacillati > Actinomycetota > Actinomycetes > Kitasatosporales > Streptomycetaceae > Streptomyces > Streptomyces sp. Da 82-17. Next base: position 141,125 of record NZ_JBJURH010000017.1, on the reverse strand, counting down.
TCGAGGGCGACATCCGCGACGCCGCCAAGTGGCTGGACTCCTCGTACGACGCGGTGCTGCACTTCGCCGCGTTCTCGCAGGTCGGCGAGTCCGTCGTGAAGCCGGAGAAGTACTGGGAGAACAACGTCGGCGGCACCATGGCGCTGATCGCCGCGATGCGCTCGGCCGGCGTCCGCAAGCTGGTGTTCTCCTCGACGGCCGCCACGTACGGCGAGCCCGAGGAGGTCCCGATCCGCGAGACCGCCCCGACCGCGCCCACCAACCCGTACGGCGCCTCCAAGCTCGCCGTCGACCACATGATCAGCGGCGAGTGTGCGGCCCACGGGCTCGCGGCCGTCTCGCTGCGCTACTTCAACGTGGCCGGCGCGTACGGGGAGTTCGGCGAGCGGCACGACCCCGAGTCGCACCTCATCCCGCTCGTCCTCCAGGTCGCGCAGGGCCGCCGCGAGGCCATCTCCGTCTTCGGCGACGACTACCCGACGCCGGACGGCACCTGCGTACGCGACTACATCCACGTCGCCGACCTCGCCGAGGCCCACCTGCTCGCCCTCGACGCCGCGACCTTTGGCGAGCACCTGATCTGCAACCTCGGCAACGGCAACGGCTTCTCCGTCCGCGAGGTCGTCGAGACCGTGCGCGAGGTCACCGGGCACCCGATCCCCGAGGTCATGGCCCCGCGCCGGGGAGGCGACCCGGCCGTCCTGGTCGCCTCCGCGGACGCCGCCCGCGAGAAGCTCGGCTGGAACCCGTCCCGCGCGGACCTCGCCGGGATCGTCGCCGACGCGTGGGCGTTCGCGCAGCGTTCTCCGGGGGCGGGCGAGTGACGGTCACCGAGACCTTCGAGTCGCTCTACGGCCACGCCCCCGACGGAGTCTGGGCGGCCCCCGGGCGCGTCAACCTGATCGGCGAACACACCGACTACAACGACGGGTTCGTGATGCCCTTCGCGCTGCCGCACACCGCGGTCGCCGCGGTCCGCCGCCGCGACGACGGCGTGCTGCGGCTGCACTCCGCGGACGTCGAGGGCGCCCCCGTCGAGCTCCGCGTCGACGAGCTCACCCCGTCGGGCGGCTGGACGGACTACGTCGCGGGCGTCGCCTGGGCGCTGCGCGACGCCGGGCACACGGTGGGCGGCGCCGACGTCCACATCGAGTCGACGGTGCCGACGGGCGCGGGCCTGTCCTCGTCGGCGGCACTGGAGGTCGTCACGGCCCTCGCGCTCTGCGAGCTGTACGAACTCGGCCTGCAGCGCTGGCAGTTGGCCCGCCTCTGCCAACGCGCCGAGAACGTGTTCGTGGGCGCCCCCACCGGCATCATGGACCAGACCGCCTCCGCCTGCTGCACGGACGGCCACGCCCTGTTCCTCGACACCCGCGACCTCGCCCAGCGGCAGGTCCCCTTCGACCTCGCGGCGCACGGCCTGTGCCTGCTCGTGGTCGACACCCAGGTCAAGCACGCCCACAGCGACGGCGAGTACGGCAAGCGCCGCGCGGGCTGCGAGACCGGCGCGGACCGACTCGGCGTCACGGCCCTGCGGGACATCCCGTACGAGGACCTGGACGCGGCCCTCGACCGGCTCGACGACGCGGAGGTACGGCGGCTCGTCCGGCACATCGTCACGGAGAACCGGCGCGTGGAGCGGGTCATCGACCTCCTCGCGGCGGGTGACGTGCGGGCGATCGGCCCCCTCCTCACCGAGGGGCACGCGTCCCTGCGGGACGACTTCCGCATCTCCTGCCCGGAGTTGGACCTGGCGGTCGACACGGCCCTGTCGGCGGGGGCGCTCGGGGCGCGGATGACCGGGGGAGGGTTCGGGGGGTCGGCGATCGTGCTGGTGGAGGCGGCCTCGGCGGAGACGGTTTCGAAGGCGCTGCGAGCGGCCTTCGAGACCGCGGGCTTCCGGGCGCCGCGCGTCTTCACGGCCACCCCTGCGCCGGGGGCGCGCCGCGTCTCGTAGCCCTCAGCGGGCGGCTCCGGCGGTGCGTCGTTCGTCTGCGGCTTTCGCCGTGGCCACTCGCGCAGTTCCCCGCGCCCCTATCGGGGCACGGATTCCCCCGCCCCCGCCCCCCCCGCTGTGGGCAGGCGTTCCGCAGGGCGGAACGGGTGGGCACAGCGGTCACCACGACGGTGGGAAAGCCGAACGACGACCCCCGGACAGCCCCTCCGGCGTTTGAGGAGCGGGGGGTCGGGGGCGGAGCCCCCGGAGCGTTCGGGTCGGCCAGTTGTGTCTCAACTCCGGACCCAGTTCTGCGAATCAGCCGACGGGGCGGGCGGCCCGCCGTACTCTGATGGGCAGCACCGGTGGGGGCCGGTGCTGATCAGGGGGCGAGACAGCCGGGTACGTCGCCCGGAGTGGGGGTAGCAGTCAGATCACGGCGGCGGCCGTGATCCCGCACTCCGGGCGCCGTACCCGTGCCGCTGTCGCAATGTCCGTCTCCCACCGGGGGGTTCGGGGGGCCGGAGCGCTCCCCGGAACACGAGCCTGGGGGTATCACGTGGTCCGTATCCGGGTTTTGGTCGTCGACGACCACCGCATCTTCGCCGAATCGCTCGCCGCCGCACTCGCCGCCGAGCCCGATGTCGACGTGGCGGCCGCCGGCAGCGGCCCCGCCGCGCTGCGCTGCCTGGAGCGCGGCGCCGCCGAGGGCCGCCGGTTCGACGTCCTGCTCGTCGACGCCGACCTCGGCGCGGCCCCGCACACCGCGGCGCCGCTCCCCGGGATGCGCGCGGCACCCCCGCCCGACCGGAACGGGACCGCGCATGGGCACGGGGACGGGGACGAGCAGGGCCCCGCGGACGGCATCTCCCTGGTCGCCGACGTGCGCGCCGCCAGACCCGGCGTGCGCACGGTCGTGCTCGCCGAGAGGGACGAACCGCGCCGCGCCGCCCGCGCCCTGCAGGCCGGGGCGTCCGGCTGGGTCGCCAAGGACTGCTCGCTGTCCCGCCTGCTCACCGTCGTACGCGGAGTGCTGCGGGACGAGACGCATCTGCCGCCCGCCCTGCTGACCGGCGTCCTGCGCGAACTCACCGCGGCCCGCAAGCACCGCACCGAGAGCGAGCGGCTCGTCGAGTCCCTGACGCCGCGTGAACGGGAAGTGCTGCGCTGCATGGTCGCGGGCCTGGGGCGCAAAGCTGTCGCCGAGCGCCTCTTCCTGTCACCGCACACCGTCCGGACGCATATGCAGAACGTCCTGGGGAAACTCGGAGTCCACTCCACCCTCGCGGCCGTCGCGCTCGCCCGGCGCGCGGGCGTCGCCCCCGCCGACCCGGGGCCGGGCGCGCTAGCCGGGGATGTTGTCGAACGGGGCGGTCAACTGGCGTAGCAGCCCGGCGAGTTCGCCCCGCTGCGTACGCGACAGCTCCGCCAGGATGGCCCGCTCCTGGTCGAGCAGACCGGCCAGCGCCTGGTCCGCCCGGTCCCGTCCCTCCGGGGTCAGCCGGACCAGCACACCGCGCCGGTCACTGGGGTCGGGAAGCCGCTCGACCAGGCCTTTCTTGGCGAGCCTGTCGATGCGGTTGGTCATCGTGCCGGACGTGACGAGCGTCTGCGTGAGCAACTGACCCGGCGACAGCTGGTACGGGGCGCCGGCCCGGCGGAGCGACGTCAGTACGTCGAACTCCCAGGGCTCCAGGTTGTGCTCGGAGAAGGCAAGGCGACGGGCCCGGTCGAGATGGCGGGCGAGCCTGCTCACCCGGCTCAGCACCTCGAGCGGTTCCACGTCCAGGTCGGGGCGCTCCCTGCGCCACGCCGCGACCAGCCGATCGACCTCGTCCTCCATGGCGATCAGTGTAGTGGGTCCCTCGATGTGAAGTCTCTTGACGTCGAGAGATATTCTCGCTTCGCTGTGGGCATCGTCGCGAAGCAAGTGCCTTCCGGATCTGCACCGCGTACCTGGCAGGGAGCTCGAACATGCATTCCGCACCAACCTGGGACCCGCAACAGTACCTCCGTCACTCCAGCCACAGGACCCGCCCCTTCCTCGATCTGCTAGAGCACATACCGGAGTTGCCCACCGCAGCCCCCCGCATCGCCGACCTCGGCTGCGGCCCCGGCAACGTCACCGCCCTCCTCGCCGACCGCTGGCCCACCGCCCACATCACCGGGTTCGACAGCTCACCGGAGATGCTCGCCAAGGCCGCCGACCTCGCCGGCCCCACCCCCGGCGGCGGCCGGCTCGACTTCCGGCCCGCCGACGCCGCGGACTGGGTGCCCGACGAGCCGTACGACCTGATCGTCTCCAACGCGGCGCTCCAGTGGGTGCCCAACCACCCCGAGTCCTTCCCCGTCTGGATCGACTCGCTCCGCCCCGGCGGCACCCTCGCCTTCCAGGTGCCCGGCAACTTCACCTCGCCCAGCCACGCGCTGCTCGGCGAGCTCTGCGACGCCCAGAAGTGGCGGGACCGGCTCGGCGACCACGGCCGGCGGTTCGTGCACATCCTCGACCCGGCCGACTACCTGATCCGGCTCACCGACCTCGGCTGCGAGGCCGACGCCTGGGAGACCACGTACTCCCAGCTGCTGCAGGGCGAGGACCCCGTGCTCGACTGGGTCAAGGGCACCGCCCTGCGCCCCGTCCTCACCGAGCTCGCCGACGACCCGGACGCGGCCGCGGACTTCCTCGCCGAGTACCGGGACCTGCTCCGCAAGGCGTATCCGCCGGGCCCGCACGGCACCGTCTTCCCGTTCCGCCGGATCTTCGCCCTCGCCCACAAACCCGGCTGACGCACTCCGCACGACCCATCCCGTACGACACGTAACGACACATCCCGTACGAAAAAGACGGGCACAGCGGCCGATCGCCGCCGTGCCCGTCCCGCGTTCCCGGTCCGTCGTGCTCGCCGGGCTCAGTTCTTGCGGTGCCCTATCAGCCGCGGCTTCGCCTCCAGGCCGTCCAGGCCGTGCCACGCCAGATTCACCAGGTGCGCCGCCACCTCCGCCTTCTTCGGCTTGCGGGCGTCCAGCCACCACTGGCCGGTCAGCGCGACCATCCCCACCAGCGCCTGCGCGTACAGCGGCGCCAGCTTCGGGTCGAAGCCGCGGGCCTTGAACTCGCGGCCCAGGATGTCCTCCACCTGCGTCGCGATGTCCGAGATCAGCGAGGCGAACGAACCCGTGGACTGCGGAATGGGGGAGTCGCGGACCAGGATCCGGAAACCGTCCGTGTACTCCTCGATGTAGTCGAGGAGCGCGAACGCCGCCTGCTCGCACAGCTCCCGCGGATGCCCGGCCGTCAGCGAACCCGTCACCATGTCCAGGAGCTGGCGCATCTCCCGGTCCACGACCACCGCGTACAGACCCTCCTTGCCGCCGAAGTGCTCGTACACCACCGGCTTGGAGACGCCCGCCTTCGCGGCGATCTCCTCCACCGACGTGCCCTCGAAGCCCTTCGCCGCGAACAGGGTGCGGCCGATCTCCAGGAGCTGCTGCCGCCGCTCGGCCCCGGTCATCCGCGTACGCCGACCGCGCCGAGCCTTGTCGGTGCGGTCACTGCTCGTGCTGCTCGGGGTGCTTGAGTCGGTCGCCACGACCCCCATCATGCCGTGTCCGGCTCAGGCCGCGTCCGCCACCTGCGGCTTGCGCCGGGAGTCGATACGCGACTGGGACGGCCAGCGCACGTCCCGCGCCCAGCCGAGCAGCTCGAACCAGCGGATGAGGCGCGCCGACGAGTCCAGCTGGCCCCGCATCACCCCGTGCCGCGCGGACGTCGGGTCGGCGTGGTGCAGGTTGTGCCAGGACTCGCCGCAGGACAGGATCGCCAGCCACCACACGTTCCCGGACCGGTCCCGGGACTTGAACGGGCGCTTGCCGACCGCGTGGCAGATCGAGTTGATCGACCACGTCACGTGGTGAAGGAGCGCGACCCGGACGAGCGAGCCCCAGAAGAACGCCGTGAACGCGCCCCACCACGACATCGTCACCAGGCCGCCCACCAGCGGCGGGATCGCGAGCGACAGCATCGTCCAGTAGATGAAGTCACGCGAGATCCGCCGGATCGCCGGGTCCTTGATCAGGTCCGGCGCGTACTTCTCCTGCGGCGTCTGCTCCTCGTCGAACATCCAGCCGATGTGCGCCCACCACAGGCCCTTCATCAGCGCCGGAACGGTCTCGCCGAACCGCCACGGCGAGTGCGGGTCGCCCTCCGCGTCGGAGAACTTGTGGTGCTTGCGGTGGTCGGCCACCCACCGCACCAGGGGGCCCTCCACCGCCATCGAGCCCGCCACCGCGAGCGCGATCCGGAGCGGCCGGTTCGCCTTGAACGAGCCGTGCGTGAAGTAGCGGTGGAAGCCGATCGTGATGCCGTGGCAGCCCAGGAAGTACATGAAGACGAGCAGGCCGAGATCCAGCCAGCTCACCCCCCACCCCCAGGCCAGCGGCACCGCGGCGAGCAGTGCGAGGAACGGAACCGTGATGAACAAGAGCAGGGTGATCTGTTCGAGCGAACGCTTCTGCTCCCCGCCGAGCGTGGCGGACGGCAGCGGCGCCTCGTCGCCCGGCTTCCGCTGCGCGGATTCCTTCGGGGCGTCGTCGATCACTTCGGACCTCGTGGTCATGGGCGTCCCCTGTGGGGTCGAGGGTTTTCGGCAGGTGCGCCGGGTCACGGGAATCCTTGCGGTCCTTCCGCCGGTCCGGCGCGGTCTCGCCACGCTGTTCCTACGGTTGCGTAACCTACGGCGACGTAAGTATGGCAGCGCTCGCCCCGGCCACAAGTGGCCACCGGTGAGGCCTGTCGGGCCGCGACCTATCCTGGTGGCGTCGGACAGCGTGGTCCGCTCTGAGTCTTCCCCGGAATCCGGAGATCCAGCTCGGATCAACCGGAACGCCGAGTTCCCTCCAGATACGAGCTCAACACTGCAAGGAGCCGCACCTGTGAGCAGTGCCGACCACCAGACCGCAAGCACCAGCACCGGAGCCACCGCCGGCGCCACCACGAGCGCCGCCCTGCGCGCCGACATCCGGCGCCTCGGCGACCTCCTCGGCGAGACCCTCGTACGGCAGGAGGGCCCCGAGCTCCTCGACCTCGTCGAGCAGGTCCGCGCCCTGACCCGCGAGGACGGCGAGGCCGCCGCCCGCCTCCTCGGCGAGACCGAGCTGGAGACCGCCGCCAAGCTGGTGCGCGCCTTCTCCACCTACTTCCACCTCGCCAACGTCACCGAACAGGTGCACCGCGGCCGCGAGCTCGCCGTCCGCCGCGACGCCGAGGGCGGCACCCTCGCCCGCACCGCCGACCTCCTCAAGGACGCCGACCCCGCGCACCTGCGGGAGACCGTCGCCCACCTCAACGTGCGGCCCGTCTTCACGGCCCACCCCACCGAGGCCGCCCGCCGCTCCGTCCTCAACAAGCTCCGCCGCATCGCCGAGCTCCTGGAGTCGCCGGGCTCCGCCGCCGACCGGCGCCGCCTCGACCTGCGCCTCGCCGAGAACATCGACCTCGTCTGGCAGACCGACGAGCTCCGCGTGGTCCGCCCCGAGCCCGCCGACGAGGCCCGCAACGCCATCTACTACCTGGACGAGCTGCACGCCGGCGCCGTCGGCGACGTCCTGGAGGACCTCACCGCCGAACTGCAGCGCGTCGGCGTCGAGCTGCCGCCCGGCACCCGCCCGCTCACCTTCGGCACCTGGATCGGCGGCGACCGCGACGGCAACCCCAACGTCACCCCCGAGGTCACCTGGGACGTCCTGATCCTGCAGCACGAGCACGGCATCACCGACGCCCTCGAACTCGTCGACCACCTGCGCGGACTGCTCTCCAACTCGATCCGGTACGCGGGCGCCACCGAGGAGCTGCACAGCTCCCTGCAGGCCGACCTGGAGCGCCTCCCCGAGATCAGCCCCCGCTACAAGCGCCTCAACGCCGAGGAGCCGTACCGCCTCAAGGCCACCTGCATCCGGCAGAAGCTCGTCAACACCCGCGAGCGCCTCGCCAAGGGCACCCCGCACGAGGCCGGCCGCGACTACCTCGGCACCGCCGAGCTGCTCCAGGACCTCACCCTGCTGCAGACGTCCCTGCGCGAGCACCGCGGCGGCCTGTTCGCCGACGGCCGGATGGACCGCACGATCCGCACCCTCGCCGCGTTCGGCCTCCAGCTCGCCACCATGGACGTCCGCGAGCACGCCGACGCCCACCACCACGCGCTCGGCCAGCTCTTCGACCGGCTCGGCGAGGAGTCCTGGCGGTACGCCGACATGCCGCGCGACTACCGGCAGAAGCTCCTCGCCAAGGAGCTCCGCTCCCGCCGCCCCCTCGCCCCGCGCCCGGCCCCGCTCGACGCCGCGGGCCAGAAGACCCTCGGCGTCTTCGAGACCGTCAAGAAGGCCCTCGCGATCTTCGGCCCCGAGGTCATCGAGTCGTACATCATCTCGATGTGCCAGGGCGCCGACGACGTGTTCGCCGCCGCCGTCCTCGCCCGCGAGGCGGGCCTGATCGACCTGCACGCCGGCTGGGCGAAGATCGGCATCGTGCCGCTCCTGGAGACCACCGACGAGCTCCGCGCCGCCGACGTCATCCTCGACGAGATGCTCGCCGACCCCTCGTACAGGCGTCTTGTGTCTCTCAGGGGCGACGTCCAGGAGGTCATGCTCGGGTACTCGGACTCCTCCAAGTTCGGCGGCATCACCACCTCGCAGTGGGAGATCCACCGCGCCCAGCGCCGCCTGCGCGACGTCGCCCACCGGTACGGCGTGCGGCTTCGCCTCTTCCACGGCCGCGGCGGCACCGTCGGCCGCGGCGGCGGCCCCTCGCACGACGCGATCCTCGCCCAGCCCTGGGGCACCCTGGAGGGCGAGATCAAGGTGACCGAGCAGGGCGAGGTCATCTCCGACAAGTACCTCGTGCCGTCCCTGGCCCGGGAGAACCTCGAACTGACCGTCGCCGCCACGCTGCAGGCCTCCGCGCTGCACACCGCGCCCCGCCAGTCCGACGAGGCCCTGGCCCGCTGGGACGCCGCGATGGACACGGTCTCCGACGCCGCGCACGCCGCGTACCGCAAGCTGGTCGAGGACCCCGACCTGCCGACGTACTTCCTCGCCTCCACGCCCGTGGACCAGCTCGCCGACCTGCACCTCGGCTCGCGGCCCTCCCGCCGGCCCGGCTCGGGCGTCTCGCTCGACGGGCTCCGCGCCATCCCGTGGGTGTTCGGCTGGACCCAGTCCCGGCAGATCGTCCCCGGCTGGTTCGGCGTCGGCTCCGGTCTGAAGGCGCTGCGCGAGGCCGGCCTGGACACCGTCCTGGACGAGATGCACGAGCACTGGCACTTCTTCCGGAACTTCCTCTCCAACGTGGAGATGACGCTCGCGAAGACCGACCTGCGCATCGCCCAGCACTACGTGGACACCCTCGTTCCGCAGGAGCTGCGGCACATCTTCGAGACCATCAAGGCCGAGCACGACCTCACCGTCCGCGAGGTCCTGCGCGTCACCGGCGGCGAGAAGCTGCTCGACAGCAACCCCGTGCTCCAGCAGACCTTCGCCATCCGGGACGCCTACCTCGACCCGATCTCGTACCTCCAGGTCGCCCTGCTCAAGCGCCAGCGCGACGCCGCCGCGGCCGGCGCCGAGCCCGACCCGACGCTGAGCCGCGCCCTGCTCCTCACGGTCAACGGCGTCGCCGCGGGCCTGCGCAACACGGGCTGACCGCAGGGGAGTTGGCCTTCGCCCCTCCTGGCCGCACGGGTGCCCGGCACGGATCTTGTTCCGCGCCGGGCGCCGGTGTGTTCGGGGGGGGCGGGTCCTGGCGGCGGTTCCGCTCCGGCACCGGCGCGCCGCAGCCGCCCGCCGCGGGCCTCCGCAACACCGGCTGGCGGCCGGGGAGTTGCCCGGCTCGCCCCTTCGCTCCTCGCCCCTCGCCTCTCGCCCCTCTCCCTCCGCCTCTCGCCCCTGCCTCCGCCCGCGAACGCACCGGCGCCCGGCACGGATCGCTCCGCGCCGGGCGTCGGTGTGTGCGGTTCTAGCTCGCCGCGCCCGCCCTGCGACGGCGGGCGACCAGCCAGCCGCCGACGCCGAGCAGGGCCGCGGCGGCCACGGACATCCCCACGACGGGCGCACTGCTGCCGGTCTCGGCCAGGTCGCCGCCGCCCTGCCCGGACGGGGGCGTCGCGGACGGCGCGGGCGCGGCGGAGGACTCCGAGGGCTCGGGCGCGCCGGGCTTCCCGGGCGTCTCGGGCTTTCCGGGGGACGACGGCTCGGACGCCGAGGGGGCCGGAGCGGTCGGCTCGCCGCCCTCCTCACCGTCCTCGCAGTCCGTCCAGAACACCTTGTGCTTCGCCCGGCCGTGCTCGCCGTCGAACGTCCAGAACAACTTGTAGTGCCCGTCCGGCAGCGACAGGTCCTGCGTACGCCCGTGCCCCTCCGCGTCCGGCGTGAGCGAACCGGACTTCACCTTCTCGCCCTTCACCCCGGCCGTCGGGGCCCACGACTCGATCCACCACGTGGCGGTCTGCCCGGCGTCGAAGCCGAACGCGTCGAGGTAGAAGGTGCAGACGTGCGGCTCGTTCTTGCGGAGTTCCTCGCCGGTGCCGGCGTCATGGATCTTCACCGTCCCGTTGTCGCCGGGAGGCGTCGCATGGGCGGGAGCCGCAAGGAACAGAGCGGAAGCTGCGGCCACAGCCGCCGCGCAGGTCAGGGTACGCATGGGCGTCCTACTTCTGGAGAGGGGTGCCATGGGATGCGGGGGGGATGCCGTGGGGGGGGGTGCCCTGAGGGGGCGGCTCAGCTTCCTGCCCGGCGGCGGGCCGGTCAAGGCGCAGAAATCCGCATCCGCCCCGTGCGCCCCGCAACGCCCCAATGGTTCACCGTAACGATCGGGTGAACGACCCGTCCCCGTACCCGATTCGGCACCCTCACAACGTCGCGAACGACGCCACGAGCAGCACCCCGCCCGTGAGGCCCACGCCCCACGCCAGCCGTGCATGCCGCAGACCGCCGCCGATCACCACGGCCGCAAGGAGCAGCGCGCCGCCCAACGGCACCCACGCGTGCAGAAAGCCCGGGCCGCCCGTCCGTACGACCTCGTCCGTGCCCGGCTTCACCGCGACCGGCACGCGGGCGCCCTTGCGCTCACCGATCGACCGGTCGATCACCACAGTCCTGCGCGGCTTCCCGGAGGCGTCGGCCGGCGCGAACGAACCCGAACACGCCTCGCCCTCGCAGCGCGCGACCGTCATCACGCCCTGCTCGCGGTCCTCCACGAACATCACGTGCTGCGCCGTCGCCCACGACGTCCACACCCCGGCCACGAGCAGCAGCAGCGCCAGCAGGACGGACCCGGCACGCCGACCGAACAACAGCAGACCCGGCTTGGCAGTAGCGGCAGACATGGCCGCGATCCTTGGCCAAGAATGAGCCCTCGGTCAAGCTCGGCCGCGAACGAGGGCCTCGGGGAGACGCGCCCTAGCTCCGGCTCAGGAGTTGTACGTACTCTGCGCCCGCTCCAGGCCCTCGATGACCAGCGCCTCCACCGCGTCCGCGGCCCGGTCCACGAAGTAGTCGAGCTCCTTGCGCTCCGCCCCGGAGAAGTCCTTCAGGACGAAGTCCGCGACCTGCATCCGGCCCGGCGGCCGACCGATCCCGAACCGCACCCGGTGATAGTCCGAACCCATCGCCTTCGTCATCGACTTGAGGCCGTTGTGCCCGTTGTCCCCGCCGCCCAGCTTCAGCCGCAGCACACCGAAGTCGATGTCCAACTCGTCGTGCACGGCGACGATGTTGGCCGTCGGCACCTTGTAGAAGTCCCGCAGCGCCGTCACCGGCCCGCCCGACAGATTCATGTACGACATCGGCTTGGCCAGCACCACCCGGCGGCTGCCCGGACCCGGCGGACCCACCCGGCCCTCCACGACCTGCGCCTGCGCCTTCCCGTGCCGCTTGAAGCCGCCGCCCATCCGCTGCGCCAGCAGATCGACGACCATGAAGCCCACATTGTGGCGATTGGCCGCGTAACCCGGCCCCGGATTCCCCAGACCCGCAATCAGCCAGGGCGCGTTGGCGTCGCTCGACATTCAGACCGTCTCCCCAAACAGAACAACAGGCACAAACGAACCGATGCCGGGCACCGTCGCAGCACGACGGTACCCGGCACCGGAACAGCGGCGGATCAGGCCTCCGCGGACTCTTCCTCGGCCTCGGCCGGGGCCTCCTCGGCCTGCGCGGCCAGGACCTGCAGGACGACGGCGTCCTCCTCGACGGCCAGGGTGGTGCCCTTGGGCAGCGGGATGTCCTTGGCCAGGACGGACGCACCGGCGTCCAGACCGGCGATGGAGACCGTCACGGACTCGGGGATGTGCGTGGCCTCGGCCTCGACCGGCAGGGAGTTCAGAACGTGCTCGAGCAGGTTGCCGCCCGGGGCCAGCTCGCCCTCGGTGTGCACCGGAACCTCGACCTGGACCTTCTCGCCGCGCTTCACGAGCAGCAGGTCGACGTGCTCCAGGATGCCCTGACGCAGCACGTCACGCTGGACGGCCTTGGGGATGACCAGCTGCGACTTGCCGTCGATGTCCAGGTTGATCAGGACGTTCGGGGTCTTCAGCGCCATCAGGGTGTCGTGGTGCGGCAGCGTCACGTGCACCGGGGCCTCGCCGTGACCGTAGACAACGGCGGGCAGCTTGTCGGCGCGACGCAGACGGCGGGCGGCACCCTTGCCGAACTCGGTGCGGGTCTCGGCGGAGATCTTGACCTCAGACATGCTTTTCACTCCTCGTACGGGTGAGAAACGGACAGGTCACCCGGCCACGAACGGCCTGCTACGAAGAGCGCGTCGATAACGGATCCGCACGAAAAAGTGCGGCCTCCCTCGCCGAGCAACTTCAGCAGTCTACTCGGCGGGAAGGCCGCACCAGAAATCGATCTACGAGGGGCCCGGGGGAACCCGAGGGGCCTACTGCTCCTCGAAGAGGCTCGTCACCGAGCCGTCCTCGAAGACCTCGCGCAGCGCACGCGCGATCGTCGGCGCGATCGACAGCACCGTGATCTTGTCCAGCTCCAACTCGCTGGGCGTGGGCAGGGTGTTGGTGAACACGAACTCGCTCACCTTCGAGTTCTTCAGACGGTCCGCGGCCGGGCCCGAGAGCACGCCGTGCGTCGCCGTCACGATGACGTCCTCCGCGCCGTGCGCGAACAGGGCGTCCGCGGCCGCGCAGATCGTGCCACCGGTGTCGATCATGTCGTCGACCAGGACGCAGACGCGGCCCTTCACGTCACCGACGACCTCGTGCACGGTGACCTGGTTCGCCACGTCCTTGTCGCGCCGCTTGTGCACGATCGCCAGCGGGGCGCCCAGACGGTCGCACCAGCGGTCGGCCACCCGCACGCGGCCGGCGTCCGGGGAGACGACCGTCAGCTTGTCCCGGTCGACCTTCGCGCCCACGTAGTCCGCGAGGATCGGCAGGGCGAACAGGTGGTCCACCGGGCCGTCGAAGAAGCCGACGATCTGGTCCGTGTGCAGGTCGACCGTCACGATCCGGTCGGCGCCCGCGGTCTTCATCAGGTCCGCGACCAGCTTCGCCGAGATCGGTTCACGTCCGCGGTGCTTCTTGTCCTGCCGCGCGTAACCGTAGAACGGCACGATCACCGTGATGGACCGAGCGGAGGCCCGCTTCAGCGCATCGATCATGATCAGCTGTTCCATGATCCACTTATTGATCGGAGCCGTGTGGCTCTGGATCAAAAAGCAGTCCGCACCACGTGCCGACTCCTGATAGCGCACATAGATCTCGCCGTTGGCGAAGTCGAACGCCTTGGTCGGAACGACGCCGATGCCCAACTGGTGGGCGACCTCCTCGGCCAGCTCGGGGTGGGCGCGGCCGGAGAAGAGCATCATCTTCTTCTCGCCGGTCGTCTTGATCCCGCTCACAGCACAGTCTCCTCAGACGTGTTCATCGCAGCCCTGAATACGAGCCAGCCGAAATAACGTGCACCTATCACGGTACGCCGCCTCAGACGCACCTGTTTCCGGTCAGCCTTCGCCTTCCGTCTCCGAGGCGGCCGCCTGAGCCGCCTTCGCAGCCGCACTCCCGGGCCGCTTCCGAGCCACCCAACCCTCGATATTCCGCTGCTGGCCGCGGGCGACGGCCAGCGAACCGGGCGGAACATCCTTCGTGATCACAGACCCCGCAGCGGTGTACGCACCGTCCCCGACCGTGACAGGAGCCACAAACATGTTGTCCGAGCCGGTCCGGCAGTGCGACCCGATCGTCGTGTGGTGCTTGTCCTGGCCGTCGTAGTTCACGAACACACTCGCCGCCCCGATGTTGGAGTGCTCGCCGATCGTCGCGTCCCCCACGTACGACAGGTGCGGCACCTTCGTCCCCGCCCCGATCGTCGCGTTCTTCATCTCCACGTACGTACCGGCCTTCGCCTGCGCGCCCAGCCGCGTCCCCGGCCGCAGATACGCGTACGGGCCCACCAGCGCCCCGTCGCCGATCTCCGCGCCGTCCGCCACCGTGTTGTCCACGCGCGCGCCCGCGCCCACCGACGTGTCCGTCAGCCGGGAGTTCGGGCCCACCTCCGCGTCCGCGCCGATGTGCGTGGCGCCGAGCAGCTGCGTACCGGGATGCACCACCGCGTCCGCGTCGAACGTCACCGACACGTCCACGAACGTCGACGCCGGGTCCACCACCGTCACGCCGGCCAGCATCGCCCGCTCCAGAAGCCGGTCGTTCAGCGTCCGCCGCGCCTGGGCGAGCTGCACCCGGTTGTTGATCCCCGCGATCTCCCGGTGGTCCGCCGCGACCGAGGCGCCCACCCGGTGGCCCGCCTCCCGCAGGATGCCGAGCACGTCCGTCAGGTACTCCTCGCCCTGACTGTTGTCCGTACGCACCTTGCCGAGGGCGTCCGCGAGGAGCGCGCCGTCGAAGGCGAACACACCCGAGTTGATCTCCCGGATCGCCCGCGTCGCCGCGTCCGCGTCCTTGTGCTCCACGATCGCCGTCACCGCGCCCGCGGCGTCCCGCACGATCCGGCCGTACCCGGTCGCGTCCGGGACCTCCGCCGTGAGGACCGTCACCGCGTTGCCGTCCGCGGCGTGCGTGCCCGCCAGCGCCTGCAGAGTCTCCCCGGTCAGCAGCGGGGTGTCGCCGCACACCACGATCACGGTGCCGTCCACCGGGCGCTCCGCCGCCAGCTCCTCCAGGCCCATCCGCACCGCGTGCCCGGTGCCGTTCTGCTCCTCCTGCACCGCCGTGCGGATCGCGGCGTCGGACTCGGCGAGGTGCGCGACGACCTGCTCCCGCGCGTGCCCGACGACCACGACGAGCCGCTCGGGGCTCAACTCCTGCGCGGCGGACACCACATGGCCGACGAGGGAACGCCCGCAGATCTCGTGCAGGACCTTCGGAGTCTTGGACTTCATGCGGGTGCCCTCACCCGCTGCAAGGACGACAACGGCGGCCGGGGGTGTGGCGCTCACGGAAATGCCCTTCGGCTCAGGATGTGTTGCGGGGTGGACATCCGCAGGATACCGGGGCGTTGTGGGGCGGAAATGGGGACGGGTCCTGACCGGCTAGGTCAGGACCCGAACTTGAGTAGCTCCCGGGGGAGGACTCGAACCCCCATGATCAGAACCAAAATCTGACGTCTTGCCCTTAGACGACCCGGGATGGGCTTTATGTCCGTTTCCGCGTGCGGGTCGCAGACACGGCCCCTACTATGCCGCACCAGGCGCCCTCCATGCGACGGTACAGGTCGGCGCTCTGTAAGACGTAGATCACCAGGCAGCCGTGGTAGCCGTCGCCGGTGTTCTTTCGGTTGGTCTTCGGGTTGTGCTTCTTGAGCGTTGTCCGCTGGAGTTCCCCGACGTCGATGCCCGCCAGGTCTGCCCAGAACTGCTCGGCTCGTTCGACGTCCGCCGACTCGTGAATGCTGACCCGGAACCGCACGCGTTCGCGCGGCACGTCCAGCAGGTCGAGCCATGCGAGGTAGAGCGTGATCACGTCCGGATCGCTGTTGATGAACTGGAGCGACTCGCGGCGCTGGTGCGACTTGTCCTTGGAGCCCTCGGCCCAGTAGAGCGCGACGCCTGTCATGAATAGCTCTCGATCGGTCATTTCGCCTATCTGCGCTGCCGCCTCCCTCTTGATCCTGCTGCGTTCCTCGTCCCGGATCTGCAGCTTCTCCTCCCAGGCGCGCTTGGAGAGTG
This sequence comes from Streptomyces sp. Da 82-17, assembly GCF_046098215.1. NCBI lineage: Bacteria > Bacillati > Actinomycetota > Actinomycetes > Kitasatosporales > Streptomycetaceae > Streptomyces > Streptomyces sp. Da 82-17. The sequence continues at coordinate 124,998 of NZ_JBJURH010000017.1, read as the reverse complement.
CGGACGCCTCTTCGAGGCTGCGGGCCCCCTCCGGTCGCGGCAGGTCTCGCACCCAGAGGGATATCGAGCTCTTGGAGCAGCCGAGCTCCTCTTGGATGCGGTTGTACGTCCACCCCTGCAGTCGTAGTTCGCGGGCGCGAGCGCGGAGGTCGTCCTTGGCCCGGTGGCGGCGGGCGGGGGAGGGTTCGCCGTTGACCAGGTGGTTGAGGAGGTCGTTGTTGTAGACCTTCAGCTCGTTTCGGATCTCGCGGAGGCTGAGGCCTGCTCGGCGGAGCTCGATGGCCTGTTGTCGGAGGGTCTCGAGGTCGGCGTAGCGGCTCGTCTTGTCGTTCATGCAGGCAAGCATTGTCCGGAATGCGGACGTCCGGGTCGAAAGTTTGGGCGATTCAGCAGTTCGGGTAATACCGGCGCGTTTCGCTTCCGTTCGAACGTCGGAGGTGCCAGTGCCCCAGTGCCGGAAGTGTCCGGTCGAGTGTCGGGGCGCGCCCGTACGCTGGAAGGCATGACCACGACGGGGGTAGAGGACCACGAGGCGGCCGGGGGGCCGTGGTGGTGGGGGCGGCGGCGCAGTGCCGCGTTCGACGTGGGGCTCGCGGTGGCCTCGGCGGCGGAGTGCGGGGCGGAGGGGGTCGCGTTCGCGGGGCGGGCCGGGCTGCCGGTGGCGCTGGGCGTGGTGCTCGGCGTGGTGGCTGGTTCCGTACTGGTGCTGCGGCGGCGGTGGCCGATCGCGGTGGTGCTGGTGTCGATCGCGGTGACGCCGGCGAACATGGGCTTTCTGCTGACGGTCGTCGGCCTGTACTCGCTGGCGGCCTCGGACGTGCCGCGGCGGATCACGGGCGCGCTCGCCGGGATGTCCCTCGCGGGCACGATGATCGTGACGTTCGTGCGGTCGCAGCAGGACATGGTGCAGGGGGATCTGGAGCTGGGCGAGTGGTTCGTGCCGTTCGTCGCGGTGACCGCTTCCCTGGGCGTGACGGCCCCGCCGCTGCTGCTCGGGCTGTACGTCGGCGCGCGGCGGCGGCTGATGGAGTCGCTGCGGGAGCGGGCGGACAGCCTGGAGCGGGAGCTGCAGCTGCTCGCGGAGCGCGCCGAGGAGCGCGCGGAGTGGGCGCGGAACGAGGAGCGCACGCGGATCGCCCGTGAGATGCACGACGTGGTGGCGCACCGGGTGAGCCTGATGGTGGTGCACGCGGCGGCACTGCAGGCGGTGGCCCGCAAGGACCCGGAGAAGGCGGTCAGGAACGCCGCGCTCGTGGGCGACATGGGCCGCCAGGCGCTGACCGAACTCCGGGAGATGCTGGGGGTGTTGCGTACGGGGGAGGCGGTGCGCGGCGAGTCCCCGGCGCCGTTGGCCGCGGTGGGGGAGGCGGCCGCGGCGGCGGCTTCGCGGGCGCAGACCGAGGACGGCCCGTGCCTGGCGGACCTGGAGGAGCTCCTCGGGCAGTCCCGCTCGGCGGGCATGGCGGTCGTGCTGTCGGTGGAGGGGGAGCCGGCGGGCTACCCGGCGGAGGTCGAGCAGACCGCGTACCGCGTGATCCAGGAGGGCCTGACGAATGTGCACAAGCACGCGTCGGGCGCCAAGACGTACGTGCGGCTCGCACATCGTGGGGCGGAAGTGGCGATGCAGGTGGAGAACGAGCCGCCACCGGAGGGCGTGCGCGACGAGGCGCGGCTGCCGAGCGGGGGCAACGGCCTGGTGGGCATGAAGGAGCGGGTCGGCGCGTTGGGCGGGGTGTTTGTGTCGGGCCCGACGGACGCGGGCGGGTTCCGGGTCTCGGCGGTGATTCCGGCGGGGCGGTAGGGGCGCCGCCGCGGTTGCGGGGTTCGACGGGGAGGTGTCCGGGTCAGCTCGCCGTCAGGCGTACCGGCATCGTTCCGGAGATGAGGGTGTCGAGGGCGGCGTCGATGTCGGCGCCCGCGTACCAGTCGCCGGAGTGGTCGAGGGCGTAGACGCGGCCCTCGGCGTCGATGGCGACGAGGGCCTGGGTGTCGGTCTCTTCGCCGAGGGGGCACATCTCGGTGTCGAGGGCGCGGCCCAGGTCGCCGAGGGTGCGGGCCATGTGGAGGCCGAGGAGCGGGTCGAAGTGCACGGAGACCGGGGCGATCTGGCGGCCGGGTCCGCTGGGCGTGACGGTGAGGCCGCCGAACTCGGCCCAGACCTCGACGGCGGCGGGGAAGACGGTGTGCCGGTGCCCGGCGGGCGAGGTGTGCTGGCGCAGCGCGTCCGCCCACTGCTCGGCCTGCTTGATGTCCCAGCGGCCGGGCTGCCAGCCGGACTCGCGGAGCGCCGCGTCGACGGTGACGGAGAAGCGGGTCGTGGAGGTGCGCGCTGCGGCGCGGTCGGTGGCGGGCATCAGCCTCGTCCTTCCGTCGGCTCGGCGGACATCAGGCCTGGTCCTCGGTGGTCTCGGCGGCGTCGGCGGGGGCGACGACGCGCACGCCGAAGTGGGCGATGAGCGCGGTGCAGGAGCGGCAGGGCGCGGCGAACGCGCCGTGCAGGGGGTCGCCGGCCTCGCGGATGCGCCGGGTGGTGAGCTTGGCGTGCTTGAGGGCCTTGCGGGCCTCGGCCGGCGTGAGGGGCTTGCGCTGGGCGCGCTTGGAGCGGCCGGCCTCGACGGCGCTCAGGTGCCGGGACAGCAGCAGGGCCTCGGGGCAGCGCCCGGTGAACCGCTCGCGCTGCCCGCTGGCGAGGGTGTCGAGGAAGTCCTGGACCAGCGGGTGCAGCTCGGGGGCGGTGTCGCCGCGCCCTGCGGTGGAGGTGAGGGTCTCGCCGCGTACGGAGAGCGCCGCGGCGACGGTGGGCAGGATGCCGTCGCGGCGGTGCCGGAGTGCCGGGGGAGGGGTCGTCCCGGTGGCGCTCCAGCTGAGGCGCGGATCGCCCGCGCCGTGCGGTTGTGCGGTGTGCATGTGTGCTCGAGTCCCCTCCCTTGCCTGCCACGGTGACTTCTGGTGGCACCTCCGCACTCCCCGGAGCGGCTCCCGCTGCCTGGGCCCACTCCCCGGAGTGCGGGGACAGCCTGCCAAATGCGGTGGCTGGTGCGGAAGCTGGGTCTGTGTGTGTTGGGCCGTTTTGGTCGTACCGTCACGTACGGGTGACCGCAGGTCACGGAAGCGGAGGCCCGGTGACCGGGGGTGCGGCAGCGCTTAGGCTGTGGCGTGTCGGCCGTGCGCGGCCGTCCCGTCAGAGGACTCGATGGACGCGTGACGCGGTGCATTCGTCGGGGGCTCGGCGGACTGGATCCGAACCTTCAGATGTGCCGCAGGGGGCAACCGCCATGACGACAGGTCGGCTCGGCCTCGGGGTATCGCCCGGTTCCCAGGTCGGTTCCCAGGCCGGTTCCCGGGCCGGGGGCGCCGCACCGCCGAACGCGGCGTACGCCGGTCAGCTCGTGCACTTCCCGGACCCGGTGCGGGCCGCGCGCCATCCGCGGGGGGTGCGCGTCGGGTCGGACGGCTTCCCGGACTTCTCGCCGTACGCGCGCGCCGCGGCGGAGATCGCCGACCCGCCGGAGGGCTTCGGCGTGGACGAGCTGCGGCTCACGGACTACGTGTCGGCGAACGCGGCGCTCGCGGCGGACGGTCATGAGCTGTGGGACACGATCCCCGCGGTGGCGACGCCGCACGGCTGGACCTGGCACCACGTGGCCGGTACCCGCCGCCTGGAGCTGATCCCGGTCGAGGTGAAGGCTCTCCTCCGGCATCACGGCGGCATCGCGACGGCCGCGGTGGACCAGCAGAAGCGGGGCACGCGCCCGTTGCAGGAGGTCCGGCCCGCGCACTTCCGGCTGCCGAAGTCCCGGCTCGCTGTTTCGGAGCAGCAACTCCTCGGCATAGAGGAGGACTTGGGGTACCGGCTGCCGGGCGCCTACCGCTCGTTCCTGAAGGCGGCGGGCGGCTGCGCCCCGGCCGGGGCGGCCCTCGACGCCGAGCTGGGGCTGCTCGTGGACCAGCCGTTCTTCACGGTGCGCGACGAGGCCGCGGTCAACGACCTCTTCTACGTCAACAAGTGCCTGCGCGACCACCTCACCAAGGACTACCTGGGGGTGGCGTTCGTGCAGGGCGGCCTCATCGCGGTGAAGGTGCGCGGTGACCGGCTCGGCTCGGTGTGGTTCTGCCCGTACGACGACGCCCGGGATCGGGACGGCATGACGATCGACGAGCGGGTGGAGCAGCTGCTGCTGCCGTGCGGCGACGACTTCGACGCGTTCCTGTCCCGACTCGCGGGCAACCCCCCGGAGTTGGAGACGGTGGCGAACCTGATGGTGGACGGCGGCTTCGCGCGTGCCGTGCCGGTCTCCGCGGTGGGGGAGTGAGCAGACGATGGTGACGTTCGCACAGGCGCAGGAGCGCGCCGAGGAGTGGATCAACGGCGACGTGCCGGCGTACCAGCACCGCGAGGTGCGGGTGCGGGAGTTCGACCTGGGCTTCGTGGTCTGGGCGGAGGACCGGGAGGACGGGCCGCGCTCCGAGGGCGGCCTGCAGCGCCTGGTCATCGCCCGCGACAGCGGCGAGGCCACCCTCTGGCCGGGCCTCCCGGTCGGCGAGGTGATCAGGCGGTACGAGGAGGAGTACGCGGCCGCCGAGACGCCCGCCGCCGCGCCCGCCCCCGAGCGGGTGGACCTCAACCAGACGTCGTTCCTGCTGAGCCCGCCGGAGTGGTTGCAGGAGGCCGCGGACCAGATGGGGATCGGGGGGCGGGGAGCGCAGGCCGAGGATGTCGGTACGCCTGCGGCGCCGGGTGCTCCTGCCGCTCCTGCTGCTCCTGCCGCGCCGTCCGTGCCTCAGCCTCCGTCCGTGCCCCAGCCTCCGGCTGCGCCCTCGGCTCCTTCGGCTCCGGCGGCTCCTTCGGCTCCGGTCGCGCCCGAGGCGCCGGCCGCGCCTGCGCCGCCCGTCGTGCCGCAGGCCCCCGGGGGGCCGGACGGTTCCGGCGCCGCGACGCCCTGGGCCGGTACGGACACGAACGCGGACGACGACGACCGTTCCGTCTCGCTGCCCAACACCGTGACCGCGCCCGCCCTTTCGGACTCGGACGACGACGCGGCGCAGCCCGCGGTCCCGCCCGACGCCAAGACCGCGCTCATGGAGGGCGGCAGCCGGCTCCCGCCGACCGCGGTGTCCCCCAAGTACGAGCGTGAGGACCGGTCGGCCACGCCGCCCCCGCCGTCCGCGCCGCCCGCCGGGCCCGCAGGCGCGGACGCCGACGACGTGTCATCGGCCGCCTCGCCGCACGACTTCGACGAGGCACCGTCGTCGGCTCCCCCGGCTCCGTCCGCGCCTGCCACTCCCGCCGCTCCTGCCGCTCCCGCGGCGCCCGCCGGGTCGACTCCGCCGCCCGCGTCCGGTCCGGGTGCGCCCGGGACGCCGGCCGGTGGGTACGTACCGACGCAGCTCGTCTCCTCGCTCGGCCCCGACGGGCCGCAGCCGCCCGGTGCTCCGACGCCTCCCGGCCCGCCCGCTCCTCCCGGCCCTCCCGGCCCGCCGAGCGACGGCGGTGGCGTGCACCAGGCGGCCACAATGTTCGCCGACCCGTCCGCGATGGGCGCTCCCGGTGCCCCCGGAGCCCCTGGTGCGCCCGGTGCTCCGCAGCCTCCCGGTCCGCCCGGGCCTCCCGGCGCGCCCGGTGCTCCGCAGCCTCCCGGTCCGCCTGGACCTCCCGGCGCCCCCGGTGCGCCCGGCGCTCCGCAGCCGCCCGGGCCTCCCGGTGTGCCCGGTTCCGGCTCGGGCTCCGGCTCCGGTGGGATGCATCACGCGGCGACGATGTTCGCCGACCCGTCGGCGATGGGCGCCCCCGGTGCACCTCAGCCTCCTGGTCCGCCCGGGCCTCCCGGCGCCCCCGGTGCGCCTGGCGCCCCGCAGCCTCCCGGTCCGCCCGGGCCTCCCGGTCCGCCCGGGCCTCCCGGTGCCCCGGGTGCGCCCGGTGGCGGTGGCTCGACTCCGCCTCCCCCGGCGGCTCCTGGCGCGCCCGGTGCGCCCGGTGCTCCGGGTGAGGGCGTGCACCACGCCGCGACGATGCTGGCCGGTCCCGCGGTCGGCGGCCCCGGCGCGCCCGTCGGGCCTCCCGGTCCGCCGCCGGGCCCGCCGCCCGGCGCACCCCAGCCCCCGCAGCCGCAGGGCCCGCCTCCCGGTCAGGCGCCGCCTCCCGGTCAGGCGCCCGCGTACGGCTATCCGCAGCAGCCGCCGTCCGGGCAGCCGACCGTCGGGCCCGGCTACCAGGCCGTGCTGCGCTACCGCGCGCAGGACGGGTCCGAGCAGCAGCTGATCCGGCGCTCCGCGCCCGGAATGCCGCACCCGGAGTGGCAGATCCTGCACGAGCTGCGCGGCATGAACGTGCCGCCGCAGCAGGTCCTGGAGCTGCACACGGAGCTGGAGTCCTGCGAGCTGCCCGGCGCGTACTGCGCGCGGATGATCCGGGAGCAGTGGCCGCAGGCGCGGATCACGTCGATCGCCGCGTACGGCACGGACCACGCCTCGCGACAGCAGGGCATGCAGCAACTCCTCGCCCACCAGGGCGAGTTGCACCAGGTCGCCGACGGCCCGGCGCGGCCCGCGCCGGTGCGGGTGCCGGTGCAGCCGGTGCAGCCCGCGCCGCCGATCCCGCCGGACGGGGTGGCGCAGGAGCTGGCCGGGGCGTTCGGTCCGCAGGGTGTGTTCCGCTACGACCAGCGGGCGGTGTCGCGGCAGGGCGTGCCGGACATCGTGGCGCACACGCTGATGTGGTCCGGCCTGCCGATGGACGTGAGCCCGTTCTTCTGGGCGCAGGCGCAGCCGGGCCGGCCGGTGCCGACGCTCGCCGAACTGGCGCAGGAGCGCGGTGTGCAGCCCGCGGCCGACGCCGGGTCGTACCTCGTCATGGGCAGCGACTTCGGCCGGGCGATCTGTGTGCAGTACGGCACGGCGAACATCGTGGCGGTGCCGGTCGAGGCCGGGCCGGGCGGTACGTCGGTCGCGCCGCAGTTCGTCAACACGGGGCTGCCGGAGTTCGCCCGCTGTCTCGCTCTTCTCGGGCGGATGTGGCGACTGCGGTACGGGCTCAACCAGGAGCAGGCGGGCCGCTGGACCGTCGACTTCCAGCAGCAGCTGGCGGCGCTCGACGGGGCGGCGCTCGGCTCGCCGGACAGCTGGTGGTCGGTGCTCCTGGAGCAGATGTGGGACGGCCTGTTGTAGGCCGGTCCCCGCTCCGCGGACGCTTCCCGGCGCCGGGTTCCGCCTTCACGGGCGGGCCCGGCGCCGCGTCGTTTCCGTACGGACCGGTCCCGTCGTACGACCCCCGGAATTCCGACTTCGCCCGGTTTTCGCGCATCCTTGACCGAGGACATGGGTGGAGTGTCGCGGTATGAGCGCTTCGGCATGATCCATCAAGATGTGCGCCGAAGAGATCCCGAAGCGCCACCGCAGCGACCAGCGCGTCTCGCCGCCCACGCGAGCGCCGGAGAAGAGGTTCCAGGATGAGTGCAGCGCCGTCGTCCCCCGGCTTCCCTGTCGTACGGGGCCGTGGCTATCGGCCGCAGCAGGTGGACGCCTTCGCCGCCGGGCTCTACGCGGAGCGGGACGCCGCCTGGGAGCGGGCGGCGCGGCTGACGGTCCTCGCCAAGGAGATGGAGGAGGAACTCGGCCGGCTGCGCGCGGTCGTGGCGCAGCTGCCCCCGCAGACGTACGAGACGCTGGGCGCCCGCGCGCAGCAGCTCCTGGCCACCGTGCAGGAGGAGGCCGACGACGTGCTCGGCACCGCACGCGCCGACGCGGAGCGGGAGACGGAGGAGGCCGCGGCGTACGGGCAGCGGCAGCGCGAGGAGGCCGCCGCGTACGCGGAGTCGGTGCGGGACGCGGCCGAGGAGCACGGGCGGCGGGTCCTGGAGGCGGCGCAGGGCGAGGTCGACGAGATCCGCGCGACCGTGCGCAGGGGCAACAAGGAGTTGCGCAGCGAGGCCCTCGCCGTGCTGCGGGACACCCGTGAGCGGTGCGAGAAACTCCTCGCCGACCAGGCGAAGGCGCACGCGGAGCGGCGCGAGACCGAGCGGCGCGAGGAGGCGCAGCGGGTCGCGGCGGCCGAGGCGCACGAGGCGGAGCTCGAAGCGGCCGGCGAGGCGCGGCGCGCGGAGGCCGAACGGGCGCTGGCCGAGGCGGAGGAGGCGGCCCGGCACGGCCAGGAGGACGCCGACGCGCGCGCGGCGGAGATCCTCGCGGAGGCCCGGCTGCGGGCGGACCGCCTGGAGCGCGAGACGGAGCGGTTGCTGCGCGAGCACGAGGAGGCGGGGGACGAGCTGCGGGCGCACATGGACCACGTCCGCAGCAGCCTCGCCGACCTGGCGGGCGGGGCGACGGTGCCGGGGCAGGTGTCCGGGGACTAGGGCGCCGTACGCGTTCGTGTTCCGTCGGCTCGGTGGCCGTCCGCCGGGTCGGCTCGGTGGCCGTGGGCGGGCGGGCACCGTCGGCTCGGGCGCCGTCGATCGCCCTCCGGGCTCGTCCTCAAACGCCGGACGGGCTGATAGTGGTCCCCGCTCAAACGCCGGACGGGCTGGAATGGCCGGAGTCGGACTTCAGGGACCGTCCCGCCTTCGCGCCCCCGCCAGAATCCACCCCTCCACCGCCTCGTACCGGCGGCGCTGTTCCGTGCGGGTTGCCGGGCGGGTTAGGAGGGTGGCGAGCCAGCCGATGAGGAAGCCGAGGGGGATGGACGCGATGCCGGTCGTCGTGAACGGGAACCAGTTGAAGTCGTGGTTCGGGAAGGCCGAGCCGGGGTGGCCGGAGACCAGGTTCGTGCCGGTGGTGAGGACGAGCACGGCGACGGTGCCGCCGGTCAGGGTCCAGATCAGGGCCGTACTCGTGTAGCGGCGCCAGAAGAGGCTGTAGACCAGGGCCGGGGCCAGGGCGGACGCGCCCAGGCAGAAGGACATCGACACCAGCGGCTGCAGATTCAGATGCTGCACCGACACCGCGAGCGCGATCGCCGTCCCGCCCACCACGGCCGTCGAGACCCGCGCGAGCCTCAACTCCCGGCGCGGGGAAGGGGGTTCGGCGCGGTGTGCGAGGACGTCGTGGGCCAGTGAGTTCGCGCAGGCGAGGATCATCCCGGCGACCGAGGCGAGCACCGTCAGGAACACCATCGCCGTGACGGCCGTGAACACGAACGTCTCCAGGGCCGGCGCCTCCGGGCCGAACACGGCCTGCGCGGTGAGCAGCAGCGCCGTGTCGCCCTGCCCGTCGCTCGCGGCGAGCCGTGCCCGCCCGACGAGCGCGGTCGCGCCGAAGCCGATCACGGAGATCAGCAGCGCGAAGACGGTCACGGACGAGACGGCCCAGGACAGGGAGCGGCGTACGGCGGGGGCGCTGCGCGGCGCGTACATCCGCATCGTGACGTGCGGCAGGCAGGCGCCGCCGAGCACCACGGTCAGCTCGGAGGAGATCATGTCGAGCCGCGGCGCGGCGCCGCCCGCGAACTGCAGCCCTGATTCCAGGAATCGGGGGCCCGCGCCGCTGCCGCGTTCGGCGGCGGAGAGCAGTGCGCCGGGGCTCCAGCCGAAGCGGTGCAGGACGAGCCCGGCGAGCAGGGCGCCCGCGCCGAGCAGCAGCACCATCTTGAGGACCTGGATGAGGGCGGTGCCCTTCATGCCGCCGATCGCCGCGTAGCTGATCATCAGGGCGCCGAGCAGCAGGACGCAGCCGGCTCGCACCCCCGGCCGGTCGACGCCGAGGATGAACACCAACACCTCGCCCGCGACGGCCAGTTGGACGACCATCAGGGGGAGGAGCGCGGCGAGCGTCGCGCCGCAGGCGGCGATCCGCACGCCCCGCACCACGCCCTGTTCGTTCCGTACGGCTTCCGTGAGGCGGCGCGCGAACACGTCGCCCATCGTGAACCGGCCCGCGTTCCGCAGCGGTTCGGCGAGCAGGAACATCAGCAGGACCAGGGACAGGGCGGTGGACAGGGCGAGCACCACGCCGTCGTAGCCGGTCAGCGCGATGACGCCGATCGTGCCGATGAGGGTGGCCGCCGAGATGTAGTCGCCGGCGACGGCGAGTCCGCCGCGCAGCGGGGACAGGGTGCGGGAGCCGGTGTAGAACGTGTCGAGGTCGTCGCGGTCGGGCCCGCTCAGGACGCAGAGCAGCAGGGTGAGCGTGGCGACGGCGGTGAAGGCGATCAGGCAGGCCGTCCGCGTGCCGGGCGAGCCGAGGTCGGGCGGCTGCAGGGCGAGGATCCGGGTGGCCGTCGACGTCATCGCCTGGCCTCCAACTCGGCCTGGCGGCGCAGCCGTTCGGCGAGCGGGTCGACGGCGCGGCGGGCCCGCCACTCGTACACGGCGAGCGCGGCCAGCGTCACCGGCAACTGGCAGGCGCCGAGCAGCAGCCCGGCGCTGAGCCCGCCGTCGACGCGCAGGGTCATGAGGCCGGGCGCGTACGCGGACAGGACGAGGAAGAGCGTGAAGTACCCGAGCGCGGTGACGGTGGCGACCCGGCGCAGCCACTTGTACGCGGAGCGCAGCACGCGGATGTCGCTGTGCCGCCCGAGCGCGGGCCCGCAGGGCCGCCGCCGCGGCACGACCACCTCCGGGGCCCGCGGCATCCAGGGGTACGTGAGGTGCGGCGCAGCGGGATCGGCGTACGGGGAGGGGGAGTTCGGGGGAGCGCCGTGCGGGTCGTGTGGGCGGTGCCGGGCGTGCGGGTCGTGCATCGGGGGGCTCCTTGCCGGCTCTGGTCCGGGGGAGGACCGCGGGGGAGGCCCGGTACGTTACTCGCAGGTAGCGGGAAGGTGGAGGGTTTCCCGGGGGATTCTCACGACCTGGTCAGTCGGCGCGGGGCGCCTGGGGCTGAGGGTTCCCGTGTGACGACTGAGGCATCTCCGACGGGCGGCCGCCCCTGGGCTCCCGCTCCGGCTCGGGCTCCCGTTCCACCTCCCGCTCCACCCCCAGCTGCGCCTCCTGCTCGGGCTCCCGCTCCGCCTCCCGCCGCAGTACGGGAAACCTGCGCGGCGCCACCGTGAGCAGCACGACGAGGGCGAGTCCGGCCGCGCAGGCCGCGCCCAGGTAGACCGAGTCGACGGCGGCGTCGATCGCGCGGCGCACCGCCGCGTCGCCCGGGTTGCGGGCGGCCGAGTCGAGGTCGGTGGCGCCGCCGAGCCGGGAGGTCAGGACGCCGTTGGCGACCGCGCCGAACACGGCGGCGCCCGCGGTCTGGCCGATCTGGCGGCAGAACAGCACGGACGCGGTGGTCGTGCCGCGCTCCGCCCAGCCGACCGTGGACTGCACGCCGACGATCAGCGGCAGCTGGAACAGGCCGAGCGCGGCGCCGAGCAGCAGCATGATCAGCGCGGGCTGCCAGGCCGCGCCCGGGTACGGCACGAGCTGGAAGCTCAGCAGGATCAGCGCGGCCGCGGCCATGCCGACGACGGCGGTGTCGCGGAAGCCGATGCGCCGGTACACGTGCTGGCTCAGGGCCGCGGACACCGGCCAGCTGAGCGTCATCACGCTGAGCACGAACCCGGCCGCCACCGGGTCGAGGCCGAGGACGGACTGCGCGTACGTCGGCAGGAACACCGTCGGCGCGACCATCAGGAGGCCGAGCGCGCCCAGGGCCAGGTTCACGGCGGCGATCGTGCGGCGCCGCCACACCCAGCCGGGGATGATCGGCTCGGCCGCGCGGCGCTCGACGAACACGGTGACGACGGCGAGCAGCGCGCCCGTGCCGAAGAGCGCGAGGGACGGGGCCGACAGCCAGGGCCAGGCGACGCCGCCCTGAACGACGGCGGTGAGCAGCACGCCGCCGCAGGCGAACACGGCCGCGGCGCCCGCCCAGTCGATCCGGGCGCTGCGGCGTTCCCGGGCCGGCTCGTGCAGATGGCGGGCGATCAGCCACAGGGCGACGGCGCCGACGGGCAGGTTGAGCAGGAAGATCCAGCGCCAGTCCGCGTACGCCGCGAGCACCCCGCCGAGCCCCGGACCCGCCACCGCCGACACGGCCCACACGGTGGACAACTTGGCCTGGATCCTGGGGCGTTGCTCCAGCGGGTACAGGTCGGCGGCCAGTGTCTGGACGGTGCCCTGGATGGCGCCGCCGCCGAGGCCCTGCACGATCCGGAACGCGATCAGCGCGGCCATGTCCCAGGCCCCGGCGCACAACAGCGAGCCGACGAGGAACAGGCTGATCCCCGCGATCAGCACCGGCTTGCGGCCGAAGGTGTCGGAGAGCTTCCCGTACACGGGCAGGGTGACGGTGACGGCGAGCAGATAGCCGGAGAACAGCCAGGAGAAGACGGAGAAGCCGCCGAGGTCGCCGACGATCTGCGGGACGGCCGTCGCGATGATCGTCGAGTCGAGGGCGGCGAGCGCCATCGCGAGCATCAGGGCCGCCACGACCGCTCCGCGCCTGCGCGTCCCCGTACGCCCGGAGTCACGCCCGGAGCTCCGCCCGGAGGCGCCTTCCCGTATGCCGTCCGCTGCCGTCACCGGCCCAAGTCCTTTCCCCATACATCCATCCGCGCGCCGTCGGACACCTTCTCACCTCGGGCGGCGCGGCGGGAGGGGTCAGGGGCGGGGCCCGGGCCGGGCGGGGTTCAGAGGGTGCGCTTGAGCACCAGGTATCCGCCGGCCAGGCCCGTGACCTCGTACGTGGCGTCCGGATGCAGCTCGCGGGCCGTGCGCAGCGGGTCCTCGTACCGGCCGCGGGTGTTGTCGAGGGCGATGTACTCGGGCGTGACGCCCTCGGTGCCGCCCAGCCAGAACACCCGGCAGCGGGACGTCAGCCGGCTGATCGGCGCGATGTTCGCCTCGACGGTCGCGCCGTCCGGGATCCGGTCGAAGAGCTTCTTCGCGTCGGCGACGTGCGGGCCCTCCCGGTACGTGGCCGCCTCGGTGAGCGTGGCCAGCGGCAGCGCCGTGGTCAGGGCGAGCGCGGCGGCGGCGACGGCGGTCGGCAGCTGGGCCGCGTACCGGCGCAGCCACGGCCGGGCGCTGCCGCGGGTCAGCCGCAGGGCGTCGACCAGGGCGAGGGCGACGACCGGCATGAGGACGGCGCTGTAGTGCCAGTCCGTACCCCAGTAGTGGCTGTCGCCGGAGACGAAGCGCCAGCCGAGCGTGGGCAGGGCGACGATCAGGAGCGGGGAGCGCAGCGCGAGCAGCCCGCTGGTCGGGATCAGCAGCCAGCCGAGGGTGCGGAGCTTGGTGTCCAGGCCGTCGAGCGGGGTGGGGCCCTCGCTGACCTTGGCCCAGTAGTCGTAGCCGCCCGCCGTGTTGAAGGCCGGGATGAGCACGGTGAACGTGAGCAGCGCGGCCAGCGCCCCGAACGCGGCGAGGCCGAGGGCGTACGGAAGGACGCGTGGCTGCGACTTCCTGGCTCGCAGGGCGACGACCAGGGCGAGCGCCGAGCAGGTGAGGCCCAGGTCCTCCTTGACGAACACCAGCGGCAGCGCCCACCACAGCGCGGCCCGCCACCGCTCGCGCAGCACGGCCTCCAGGGAGAGGGCGATCAGCGGCACGGCGAACGCGATCTCGTGGAAGTCGAAGTCCACGGCCCGCTGCAGCCCCCAGGACAGCCCGTACGCCACCCCGATCGCGAGGCCGCGTGCCCGCCCGAGCAGCCGGGCCGCGACCCGGGTCACCACCGCGGCGGACAGCGCGAACAGCGCGGCCTGCGCGAGCAGCAGCGTCACCGGCGACGGGAAGACCCGGTAGAACGGCGCGAGCAGCGCGGTGACGGGGGAGAAGTGGTCCCCGAGTATGTGCGCGCCCGGGCCCTTCAGGTCGGCTATGGGCGCTTGCAGCTGGGCGTAGGCGCGGACGGCCTGCTCGAAGATCCCGAGATCCCACGACCGGTTCTGCATCCGGAACCACCGCAGCACGGAAACGAGCGCGTACGCGAGGAAGAGGACGGCGGCGAGGAGGTACGGGTCGTACTTCGCGGGCGGAACCGGGCGGGGGGTGGACATCGGGTCATGGTCTCAGAGGGCGTGCCCCGATAGGGGCGCGGGACTGTGACATCAGCGGCTCCGCCGCGGGGCGCGACCAGCCACGACGGCGCGGCAGCCGAAAGGCGGCCGGGGTCCGGGGGCGGAGCCCCCCGGGAGGAACCGGCGTACGCTGGAGACCCCCGGCCCGTAAGACGTGTCGGGCGTCGCGCGTTGCCCGCTTCCCGGACGGAAAAGCCCTTCATGAGCCTGCACGGACTGCTCGACGCGGTCGTCAAGGACGCCGCCCTCACCGACGCGGTGAAGGCCGCCGCCGACGGCCACCGCATGCACGTCGACCTGGTCGGCCCGCCCGCCGCCCGCCCCTTCGCCCTCGCCGCGCTCGCCCGCGAGACGAAGCGCCCGGTGCTCGCCGTGACCGCCACCGGCCGGGAGGCCGAGGACCTCGCGGCGGCGCTGCGCTCGCTGCTCGACCCGAGCGGCGTCGTGGAGTACCCGTCGTGGGAGACGCTGCCGCACGAGCGGCTCAGCCCGCGCAGCGACACCGTCGGCCGCCGCCTCGCCGTGCTGCGCCGCCTCGCGCACCCGAGCACGGACGACCCGGAGACCGGCCCGGTCAGCGTCGTCGTCGCGCCCGTGCGGTCCGTGCTGCAGCCGCAGGTCAAGGGGCTCGGCGACCTGGAGCCGGTGAGCCTGAAGCAGGGCCAGACCGTCGACCTGAACGACACGGTCGAGGCCCTCGCGGCGGCGGCGTACGCAAGGGTCGAACTGGTCGAGAAGCGCGGCGAGTTCGCGGTCCGCGGCGGCATCCTCGACGTGTTCCCGCCGACCGAGGAACACCCCCTGCGCATCGAGTTCTGGGGCGACGACGTCGAGGAGATCCGCTACTTCAAGGTCGCCGACCAGCGGTCCCTGGAGATCGCCGAGCACGGCCTGTGGGCCCCGCCCTGCCGCGAGCTGCTCCTCACCGATGACGTACGGGAGAGGGCCGCGGCGCTGGCCGAGCAGCACCCGGAGCTGGGCGAGCTGCTCGGGAAGATCGCCGAGGGCATCGCCGTCGAGGGCATGGAGTCCCTCGCCCCGGTCCTCGTGGACGACATGGAGCTGCTGCTCGACGTGCTGCCGGAGAACGCCATGGCCGTGGTGTGCGACCCGGAGCGGGTGCGGACGCGCGCCGCCGACCTGGTCGCCACCTCGCAGGAGTTCCTGCAGGCCAGCTGGGCCGCCACGGCCGGCGGGGGAGAGGCCCCGATCGACGTGGGCGCGGCCTCCCTGTGGGGCATCGCGGACGTCCGGGACCGGGCGCGTGAGCTCGGCATGATGTGGTGGTCGGTCTCCCCGTTCGCCGCCGACGAAGAGCTCACGGAGACATTTGCCGCTGACGCGGCGGGGGACACCTTCAAGCTCGGCATGCACGCCCCCGAGTCGTACCGCGGCGACACCGCCCGCGCCCTCGCCGACACCAAGGGCTGGCTCGCCGACGGCTGGCGCACGGTGTACGTGACGGAGGGCCACGGCCCCGCCGCCCGTACCGTCGAGGTGCTCGGCGGCGAGGGCATCGCCGCCCGCCTGGACGCGGACCTGGCGGAGATCTCCCCGTCCGTGGTGCACGTGGCCTGCGGCTCGGTCGAGTACGGCTTCGTGGACGAGACGCTGAAGCTCGCCGTCCTCACCGAGACCGACCTGACCGGGCAGAAGGCCGCCGGCAAGGACGGGCAGCGGATGCCCGCGCGGCGCCGCAAGACCATCGACCCGCTGACCCTCGAATCCGGCGACTACATCGTGCACGAGCAGCACGGCGTGGGCCGCTACATCGAGATGGTGCAGCGCACCGTGCAGGGCGCCACCCGCGAGTACCTGGTCGTCGAGTACGCCCCGGCCAAGCGCGGCCAGCCCGGCGACCGGCTGTACATCCCCACCGACCAGCTGGAGCAGATCACCAAGTACGTCGGCGGCGAGGCCCCCACACTGCACCGGCTCGGCGGCGCCGACTGGACGAAGACGAAGGCGCGCGCCAAGAAGGCCGTCAAGGAGATCGCGGCCGACCTGATCAAGCTGTACTCCGCCCGCATGGCCGCCCCCGGCCACACCTTCGGCCCGGACACCCCGTGGCAGCGGGAGCTGGAGGACGCGTTCCCGTACGCGGAGACCCCGGACCAGCTGACGACGATCGCCGAGGTCAAGCAGGACATGGAGAAGTCGGTCCCGATGGACCGGCTGATCTGCGGCGACGTCGGATACGGCAAGACGGAGATCGCCGTCCGCGCCGCGTTCAAGGCGGTCCAGGACGGCAAGCAGGTCGCCGTCCTCGTCCCCACGACGCTCCTGGTCCAGCAGCACTACGGCACGTTCACCGAGCGGTACGGCCAATTCCCCGTCAACGTACGCGCGTTGAGCCGCTTCCAGACCGAGTCCGAGTCGAAGGCGACCCTGGAGGGCCTGAAGGACGGCTCGGTCGACATCGTCATCGGCACGCACCGGCTGTTCTCGTCCGAGACGAAGTTCAAGGACCTGGGCCTGGTCATCGTCGACGAGGAGCAGCGCTTCGGCGTCGAGCACAAGGAGCAGCTGAAGAAGCTCCGCGCCAACGTCGACGTGCTGACGATGTCCGCGACGCCCATCCCCCGTACGCTCGAAATGGCCGTCACCGGCATCCGCGAGATGTCGACGATCACCACCCCGCCGGAGGAGCGGCACCCGGTCCTCACCTTCGTCGGGCCGTACGAGGAGAAGCAGATCGGCGCGGCCGTGCGGCGTGAACTGCTGCGCGAGGGCCAGGTCTTCTACATCCACAACCGGGTCGAGTCCATCGACCGCGCGGCGGCCCGGCTCCGCGAGATCGTCCCCGAGGCGCGCATCGCGACGGCCCACGGCCAGATGTCCGAACAGGCCCTGGAACAGGTCGTCGTGGACTTCTGGGAGAAGAAGTTCGACGTCCTCGTCTCCACGACGATCGTCGAGTCCGGCATCGACATCTCCAACGCCAACACCCTCATCGTCGAGCGCGGCGACAACTTCGGCCTGTCCCAGCTCCACCAGCTGCGCGGCCGCGTCGGCCGAGGCCGGGAACGCGGCTACGCCTACTTCCTCTACCCGCCGGAGAAGCCGCTCACGGAGACCGCCCACGAGCGCCTCGCGACCATCGCCCAGCACACCGAGATGGGCGCGGGCATGTACGTCGCGATGAAGGACCTGGAGATCCGCGGCGCGGGCAACCTGCTCGGCGGCGAACAGTCCGGCCACATCGCGGGCGTCGGCTTCGACCTGTACGTACGGATGGTCGGCGAGGCGGTGGCCGACTACCGGGCGTCCCTGGAGGGCGGCGTCGAGGAGGAGCCGCCGCTGGAGGTCAAGATCGAGCTCCCGGTCGACGCGCACGTCCCGCACGACTACGCCCCCGGCGAGCGCCTCCGCCTCCAGGCCTACCGCGCCATCGCCTCCGCCAACTCCGAGGAGGACGTCAAGGCGGTACGCGAGGAACTCGTCGACCGCTACGGCAAGTTGCCGGAGCCGGTGGAGAACCTGCTGCTCGTGGCCGGGCTGCGGATGCTGGCCCGCGCGTGCGGGGTCGCCGAGATCGTGCTGCAGGGCAACAACATCCGCTTCGCGCCGGTCGAGCTGCGGGAGTCCCAGGAACTCCGCCTCAAGCGGCTCTACCCGGGCACGGTCGTCAAGCCCGCCGGCCAGCAGCTGCTCGTGCCCCGCCCGAAGACGGCGAAGGTGGGCGGCAAGCCGGTGGTCGGCCGTGAACTCCTGGCGTGGGTCGGGGAGTTCCTCACGTCGATCCTGGGGTCGTAGGGGTACGGGTCCGGGTACGGGTACGAGTGACCGGTCACGCGGGGGTGCACGCCTCTGCGATGGACAGGCTGTTCTCGTAGAGGTGGTGCCGGGTGATCCGGCCGCCCTCGACGGTGAGCCGCAGCGCGAACGGCCCCTCGTAGCGACGGCCGGTCGCGCGGACGGTGCCGGAGACGTGCCCGAACAGAACTGCGTCGGCGCCGTCGACGAGCAGTGTGTCCAGGGAGGCCTGCGCGTCCTCGACGTACGCCGCCAACTCGGCGCCCTGCGCGGCGCATTCGGCCCCGGTCGCGCGCGGCCGGATCCACGGCACGTTGGGGTTCTCGGCGAGCAGCCAGTCGACTTCGTCGGCGAACAGCTCGGTGAGCCGCGCGGCGTCCGAGGCGAGCCGGGCGGCGAGGAATTCCTGGACGACGGTGCGGGTGGTGTGGGTGACGGTCATGCGGCCATCGTGCCGGTGGGGTGGGGGAGGGGGCGATTACCTGCGAGGTAAGGGGGCGTTCGTCTGCGGCGCCGTCGTGGCCGCTCGCGCAGTTCCCCGCGCCCCTGAAGGGGCGCACCTTGCTGTGGGCAGGCGTTCCGCAGGGCGGAACGGGTGGGCACAGCCCACCCACCCGGGGGGAGCCGACCACGAAACCCGATAGCCCCTCCGGCGATTGAGGAGCGGGGGGCCGGGGGCGGAGCCCCCTGGGGTCAGCCGGGCTGGAACAGCAAGCCCGTCAACGTACGGAACACCTCCTCCGGATCCCGCCCGGCCAAGGGCCCCTCCAGGTTCCGCCCCAGCAACAACGTCGCGAACCCGTGCGCCAACGCCCACGCCGCCACGCCCGCGAGCCGCGCATCCTCCCCCCGCGCGGACGACTCCAACTCCTCGACTCCCGCCCGGAGTTGCTCCCCGGCCCGCTCCCGCGCGGCCACCAGTGCGGGATCGTCCTCCCGCAGCAGCTCCGGCGCGAACATCACCTGGAAGTGCGCCGGATGCTCCCGGCAGAACCGCACGTACCGCACCCCTCGCTCCCGCAGTCCCGGCGCGTCCGCGAGGGCGTCGGCGAGGAGCTCGTACCCCTCCGTCGCGATGGCCGTGAGGAGGCCGGCGCGGTCCTTGAAGTGGTGTGCGGGCGCGGCGTGCGAGACGCCCGCGCGCCGTGCCAGGTCGCGCAGGCTGAGCGCGGTGGGCCCGGAGTCGCGGATCACGTCGAGGGCGGCGGTGAGGACGGCGCGGCGCAGATCGCCGTGGTGGTACGCGCGCTGGCTGGTCATGGACAGCAGGCTACGCCGAATCTAGGCATTGACAAGTTCCGGGCCGCGGATGCAATCTAGGCAGTGTCAAGTTCGCCCGTACGGCCGCCATGCAGGATCACCCGCGATCACCCGCAGGAGAGCGTCATGCCGAACCCGGACCAGCCCACCGACACCGACGCCGCCCCCGGCCACTCCGACCTCGCACCCGACCGCGTGCGCCGGCTCTGGCACCTGCTCGAACCGCTGCACGCCGTCCTCTACTACGCCCCCGAGGCCTTCGCGGAGGCGGCCGCGCTCGGCTACCGCACCGACGAGCGCTGGCCCAGCTACTTCGCCTGGCGCGCGGCCCCGCTGGGCGCGGCGGGCCCGGAGCGGGTGACGGCCGCGTTCTACAGCTTCAGCCCGGAGACGGTCGGCCGGTACGTGCCCGCCGTCTGGGACGTCGCCGCCCCGGACGCCGTCCTGGCCGCCCGCCGCCGCGCCGTGGACCGCACGTACCGTGCGCTCTTCGGAGCCAAGGCCGACGCACCCGAGCTCGCCGAGGCCGCCGCCCTCACCCGCCGCGCCGCGGAGGCCGCCGCCCGGGACGCGGCCGACGGCGCCGACCGCCCCCTCGCCGCCGCCAACGCCGCGCTGCCCTGGCCGGACGAGCCGCACCAGATCCTCTGGCAGGCCGCGACCGCGCTGCGCGAACACCGCGGCGACGGCCACCTGGCCGCGCTGCGCGAGGCCGAGCTCGACCCGGTCGAGTCGCTCGTGTCGTTCGCGGCCGTCGGCGCCGCCTCGACCGGCACGTTCGCGAGCCGCGGCTGGACCGCCGGGGAGTGGTCGGCCGGACGCCGCCGCCTCGCCGCCCGCGGCCTGGTGGACGACGACGGCGGGGCGACCGAGGCGGGCCGGGCCCTGCGCGCCGAGGTCGAGGACCGTACCGACGAGCTGGCCGCGGCGCCCTGGCGCGCCCTCGGCGCCTCCGGCGCGGACCGGCTCGCCGACCTCCTCGGCGACCCCTGGGTCACCGTCCTCGGCTCCGGCCTCCTGCCCGCCGAGAACACCCTGGGAATCGGGAGGATCTGACGCCGCCCGGACCGGTACGGTCAAGTCGGTCGGCAGGAGTCGAGGCCAAGCGCCGAAGGGCGAGGGGCGACGGGGAGGCAACGCAGATGACGGTGCTCGCGACGGTCGTGGGACTGTCCAGGTTTCCGGTGAAGTCCATGCGCGGCGAGGACCGCGACCGCCTGGACCTCGACGCGCGCGGCGCCGTCGGTGACCGGCTCTGGGCGCTGCGGCACGCGGACGGCAAGCTCGGCAGCGGCAAGAACAGCCGCCGCTTCCGCAAGAGCGCGTGGCTGATCGACTGCTCGGCCGCGTACGACGACGCCGCAGGCACCCTCACCGTGCAGCTGCCGGACGGCGCCCGCGTCGCCCCCGGCGACCCGCGGCTCGCCGAACTCTGCGGCCCCGACGCCGAGTTGGTGCGGGAGGCCGAGGACGCGCAGCCCCCCTCGTACCAGGACCAGGCGCCCCTGTCCCTCGTCTCCACGGCCTCCCTGCGCGCACTCGGCGAGCTGCTCGGCGACGGTGCGCCCGCCGACGTGCGCAGGTTCCGCAAGAACATCGTGGTCGAGGCCGAGGGGAGCGAGCCGTGGGCCGAGGAAGGCTGGATCGGACGCGAACTCCGCGTCGGCGGCGCCCGGTTGAGGATCACCGAACGCGTCCCGCGCTGCGTCATGACGACCCTGCCCCAGCCCGGCCTGCCCGCCGACAACCGCGTCCTGAAGACCCTGAGCGACACCCGTGACATGTGCTTCGGGGTGTACGCGGAGGTCGTCACGCCCGGACCGGTCGCCCTCGGGGACCGGCTCGGCGAGGTGTGACGGGGGCGCGGAAATTCGGTACCGGCGCGGCTGACCAGCGGCTACGGTGCGCCGCATGGACGCCGAGACCCCAGCCCCCGCCCGTGCCCGCATCCCCGGTCCCTCCCGTACGGACCTGAAGATCACCACGCTCGCCGAGCGGCCCGAACTCACCGCGGGATTCTGGGCGTTGGGCGACGCGTGGCCGACGTTCGTCGTCGAGGACCCGATCGGCTGGATCCTCTGGGGCCGCATCGTTTCCGAGCTGCCCGAGCACGTCCTCGTCGCCACCGACGCCGACGGCCAGCTCGTCGCCCGCGCGCTCAGCGTGCCCTTCGCCCTGCACGCGAAGGGGCGCGGCGCACTGCCCGACGGCGGCTGGGACCGCGTCCTGATGTGGGCCTTCTCCGACCGCAGGCACGGCGTCGAGCCCGACACCGTCAGCGCCATCGAGGTCACCGTCGCGCCCGGCGCGCAGGGCGGGGGACTCTCGTACGCGATGCTCGGCGCGATGCGGGACCGGGCGCGGGCGGCGGGCTTCGACACCCTCGTCGCGCCGGTCCGGCCCAGCGCCAAGCACCTCGAACCGCGCACGCCGATGGCGGAGTACGCGCGCCGGGTCCGCCCCGACGGGCTCCCGCACGACCCCTGGCTGCGGGTCCACGTCCGCGCCGGCGGCGTCGTCGAGGCGGTCGCGCCCACGTCCATGACGGTCTCCGGGACCCTCGACGAGTGGCGCACCTGGACCGGCCTCCCCTTCGACGAGCCGGGCCCCGTCGACGTCCCCCGCGCGCTGGCCCCGGTCCACTGCGACCCGGACCAGAACCACGCGGTGTACGTAGAGCCCAACGTCTGGGTCCGCCACGCCCTCTGAGACCCCCAGGGTGCTCCGCCCCCGGCCCCCGGCTCCTCAATCGCCGGAGGGGCTTCCCGGGTTCGTCCTCGGCTTCCCCGCCACGGTGGGGGACGCCCCTCCCTCCCTCCCTCCCCCACCCACAGCGGGGTGGGGGAGGGGCGGGATTCCGTGCCCCGACAGGGGCGCGGGGAACTGCGCGAGCAACCGCGACGGCGGGTCAGCCGAACGACGGCCGGGGGTTGAGGGCGGAGCCCCAACCCAGGGGCGCGGGGAACTGCGCGAGCAACCACGACGGCGCCGCAGACGAACGACGGCCGGGAAGCGGGGCCGAGGGGCGGCAGCCCCCGCACCGGGGTCCGGGGCGGGCCCCGGGGTGAGGGGGCCGGGGGGAAGTCCGGGTCGGTTGTCCGTCGCGGGAGCTACTCTCGACCCTGCACCCCGCACACGCCCGTTCGGTTTCCAGGAGCCGCCCCCATGCACGGCCACGGCTATGCACCGCCGCCCCAGCGCCCTTCGTCCGCGCAACTCGCCGGGCTGCGCGTGCTCTTCGTGGCGCTCGCGCTGCTCTCCTGCGGGCTGCTCTCCTGGGCGCCGCTGCTGCGGCTCGCGATCGTGACGCGGGCGGCGCGGGACTGGTGGCTGTTCGCGGTCTCGGCGTTCGTCACGTTCGCCTCCCTGATGCTGATCGGCAGCGAGCCGACCGACGACCTCGACACCGTCCAGGAGAACCTCGGCCTGCTCGGTCTCTTCGGCGGAGCGATCGCCGCGATCGCGTACTACCTGTTCGCGGAGATCCGCCACTTCGCCGCCCAGCCGTCGTACGCCGCCCCGTTCGTCCCCCACCAGCCCCCGCACGCGCAGGGCCCGCTCGCCCAGGGCCCCAACGCCGCGTACGGATACCCGCCCCGGCCCGGCCCCGCCCAGCAGCAGACCCGCCCGAGCAGCATGCCGGCCCCGGCTCACCAGCCGCAGCCCCAGCCGCAGGCACAGCCCCACCCGCAGCGCCCGGCGCCCGCCCGCATCGACCAGGTCCGCGCCGAACTCGACGAGCTGAGCAGCCTGTTGCGCCAGGACGGAACCCGTCAGGACGGAACCCGTCAGGACGGCACCCCACCCGGTCGTGCTCCCGGTGACGGGGACGGCGGGCGCCGGTGAGCGGACGCCTCGTCTCCGGTCGGTACGAACTCTCCCAGCAGATCGGCCAGGGCGGCATGGGCCAGGTCTGGACGGCCTACGACCAGCGCCTCGACCGCCGCGTCGCCGTGAAACTCCTCCGCCCCGACCGCGTCGCCGGCGCCGAGGCCGACGAGCTGCGCCGCCGCTTCGTACGCGAATGCCGCGTCACCGCCCAGGTCGACCACCCCGGCCTCGTCACCGTGCACGACGCGGGCAGCGACGGGGACGACCTGTTCCTCGTCATGCAGCATGTCGACGGCACGGACCTCGCCGACCACATCGCACGCCACCAGCCGTACCCCTGGCCGTGGGCCGTGGCCGTCGCCGCCCAACTGTGCGCCGTGCTCTGCGCGGTGCACGCCGTGCCGATCGTGCACCGCGACCTCAAGCCGCGGAACGTCATGGTGAAACCGGACGGCACCCTCACCGTCCTCGACCTCGGCGTCGCCTCCGTCATGGACACCGACACCACCCGCCTCACCCACACCGGCTCGCCCATCGGCAGCCCGGCGTACATGGCCCCCGAGCAGGCCATGGGCGGCGCCGTCGGCCCGTACACGGACCTGTACGCCCTCGGCATCCTGCTCTACGAACTCCTCAGCGGGAACGTCCCGTTCGACGGCGCCACCGTCCTCGGCGTCCTCCACAGCCACCTCTACGAAGCGCCGATACCCGTCCGCAGCAAGCGCCCCGAGATCCCCGAACCGCTCGACGCGCTCGTGACGCGGTTGCTCGCCAAGGAGCCCAAGGAGCGTCCGGACTCCGCGCAGGAGGTCTTCGAGGCGCTCGCCCCGCTGCTGCCCGCCCGCGGCGCCCCCACCGGCATGCTCGACCCGACCCGCCCCTTCCTGCGCCCCGGCGCCCCCTGGCCGGACCGCGCAGGCACGCCCACGCCCGTGCCGGTCCCGCCGCGCCCCGCCGCCCCGCCGTCCGCCGCGGGCACGTCGCAGATCGCGCAGGCCGTCGACGACGTGAAGCGTCTCCTCGGCGAGGGCCGCGTCACCCAGGCCGTCGACCTGCTCGGCGCGATCCTCCCCACCGCCGAGGCCCAGCACGGCCCCCGCTCCACGGTCGTCCGCACGCTGCGCAAGCAGTACGCGGCCACGCTCATGGACGACGGCCAGTACCGCCGCGCCCTGCCCGAGCTGCGCCGCCTCGCCGACGAGCGCAGCGCCGAGGCCGGCCAGGCCGACCCGGCGTCCCTGCAGTTCCGGTACGACGCGGCGTACTGCCTGGAGCAGCTCGGCGAACCCGCCGCGGCCCTCGCCGAGTACCGCGCGCTGCTGCCGTTCTACGAGAACCAGTACGTGGCGAGCACCGTCGGCGACCCCGGCACGGCGCTCGAACTGCGCCGCCGCATCGGCCAGTTGCTGCTCGCCCTCGGCGACCGCGCCGGCGCCCACGACACCCTGGCCCGCCTCCTGTACGACGCGGAGCGGGTGCACGGGCCCGGCCACCCGCTGCCCGGCGAGATCCGCAGAACGCTGGCCTGGCTGGGGCAGGTCCGCGGCTGAGATCCGCCCGGTGAGGCGCCCGCGCCGGGTGGTGCGTGCCCTCAACTCCCGCCGAATCGTTGGTCGAACCAGTGGCCGAACCCCCGGCCACTGCCTACCATCGATCAACGCAAGGCCCTTGTGCAACGAAGCACAAGCTCGCCGTCACGCCGCCGGGAGGCCCTCTTGCACCGCCGCCGTCGCACCGCGCTCGCCCTCTCCGCCGCGCTCCTCACCGCGGCCCCGCTCCTGACCGCCTGTGGCGACGAGGCACATCCCGGCGCCGCGGCCGTCGTCGGCGGCGAGCGCATCACGGTCGCCCAACTCCAGTCCCGCGTACAGGAAGTGCGGGCGGCGCAGCAGTCGGCCACGGAGAAGTCCGGGCAGTACGCGCAGGTCGTCGAGAAGACCGGCGGCCTCACCCGCGACACCCTGCAGTCCCTGGTCCTCGACCGGGTCCTGCACCGCGCGGCCGCCGACGCCGGCGTGCACGTCAGCCGCAAGGAGGTGCAGGGGCTGCGCGGCAACCTGGAGAAGCAGGCGGGCGGCGCGAAGGCCCTCGAAGCGGGGTGGCTGCAGCAGTACAACATTCCGGCGTCCCGCATCGACGAAAGCCTCCGTACGGAGATCGAGGCCCAGAAGCTGTACAGCAAGCTGGGCGCCGACCCGAACACGGCCCAGGGCCAGGCCGCCTTCTGGAAGGCCCTCTCGAAGGCGTCCCAGGAGCTGGAGATCAACCTCAATCCGCGGTACGGGAAGTGGGACGTCCAGAAGAGCCGCCGAGTCGACGCGAAGCCCCCGTGGCTCCACACCACGAAGCAGCAGGCCTGACCCCGGGGCTCCGCCCCGGGCCCCGGTGCGGGGGCTGCCGCCCCTCGACCCCGGTTCACGGTCGACTTTCGGCTTTCCCGCCGTCGTGGTCGCTCGCGCAGTTCCCCGCGCCCCTATCGGGGCACGTCGTCCCGCCCCATTCCCGGCCACCACGACGGCGGGAAAGCCGACAACGCACCCCGGAAGCCTCTCCGGCGATTGAGGAGCGGGGGGCCGGGGGCGGAGCCCCCTGGGGGTACGCGGCGCGTTAGGTTCGAGGGGTGAACGCAGAAGACCCCCGCCCCGGCCGCCTCGTCCTCCTGACGACCACCCACCGAGTCGCCCCCGGCCTCCTCTCCTGGCCCGCCTGGAACGAACTCCACCAAGCGGACAGCGTCCTCTGCGCAGACCCCGACCACCCCCAGCTCCCGTACCTCCGCGACGCGGGCGTCACCGTCGACACCGCCGCCCCGACCGCCGAAGAGCTCGTGGACGCCTGTGCGGGCGGCCGTACCGTGGTCGTCGTCGCCACCGGCGAGGGCGAGCCGCGCCTGACCGACGGCCTCGCCCGGCTCGCCGGCTCGGGCCGGGTGCAGATGCCGGACCTGGAGCTGCTGCCCGGCTCGTACGACCTGCCCGGCGCGCGCCTCCTCGACCTCGTGCAGGTGATGGACCGGATCAGGCGTGAATGCCCGTGGTCCTCGCAGCAGACCCACCGGGGCCTCGCCAAGTACGGCATCGAGGAGGCGTACGAACTCGTCGAGGCCATCGAGGACGGCGACCGCACCGAGCTGCGCGAGGAGCTCGGGGACGTGCTCCTCCAGGTCGTGTTCCACGCCCGGATCGCGGAGGAGCACGAGGACGAGCCGTTCTCCGTCGACGACGTCGCCGGCACCATCGTCAGCAAGCTCATCCACCGCCACCCGCACGTCTTCGGCGACGACACCGCCGAGACCCCCGACGACGTCAAGGCGCACTGGCTGCGCACCAAGGCCGAGGAGAAGCAGCGCGCGTCCGTGACCGACGGCGTCCCCCTCGGCCAGCCCGGCCTGGCCCTCGCCGCGAAGCTCGCGTCCCGTACACGCACCGCGGGGCTCGACGTCGCGCTGCCCGCGGGGGAGGGCGTCGGGTACGAGCTGCTCGCCCTCGCCGTGCGCGCCGAGGCCGCCGGCACCGACCCGGAGGCCGCCCTGCGCGCCGCCGCCCGCGCCTACCGGGACGCGATCCGTGCCGCGGAGGGCCAGGCGTGACCGGCACGACGGACGGCTGCCCGTACGAGAACGCCGCCGCCGCAGGCCCCCAACCCCCGCTGTTCACCTGGGAGTTCGCCAGCGACCCCTACCCCGCGTACGCCTGGCTGCGCGAGCACGCGCCCGTGCACCGCACCCGGCTGCCGAGCGGCGTCGAGGCCTGGCTCGTGACGCGGTACGCGGACGCCCGGCAGGCCCTCGCCGACCAGCGGCTCAGCAAGAACCCCGAGCACCACGACGAGCCCTCCCACGCCAAGGGCAAGACGGGCATTCCGGGCGAGCGCAAGGCCGAGCTGATGACGCATCTGCTCAACATCGACCCGCCGGACCACACCCGGCTCCGGCGGCTCGTGTCGAAGGCGTTCACACCGCGCCGCGTCGCCCAGTTCGCGCCCCGCGTGCAGGAGTTGACCGACCAGCTCATCGACCGGTTCGCCGCGAAGGGCGAAGCCGACCTCATCCACGAGTTCGCCTTCCCGCTGCCCATCTACGCGATCTGCGACCTGCTCGGCGTCCCCCGCGAGGACCAGGACGACTTCCGGGACTGGGCGGGCATGATGATCCGGCACGGCGGAGGACCGCGCGGCGGCGTCGCCCGCTCCGTGAAGAAGATGCGCGGCTACCTCGCCGAACTCATCCACCGCAAGCGCCTCGACCCCGGCGACGACCTGATCTCCGGGCTCATCAAGGCCAGCGACCACGGCGAGCACCTCACCGAGAACGAGGCCGCGGCGATGGCGTTCATCCTGCTCTTCGCCGGTTTCGAGACCACGGTCAACCTCATCGGCAACGGCACGTACCAGCTGCTCCGCCACCCCGGTCAGCGCGAGCGGCTGCAGAAGTCCCTCGCCGCGGGGGAGACCGACCTGCTGGAGACCGGCGTCGAGGAACTCCTCCGGTACGACGGCCCGGTGGAGCTCGCCACCTGGCGCTTCGCCACCGAGCCGCTCAGCATCGGCGGCCAGGACATCGCAGCCGGCGACCCGGTCCTCGTCGTCCTCGCCGCCGCCGACCGCGACCCGGACCGCTTCACCGACCCCGACACCCTCGACCTCGCCCGCCGCGACAACCAGCACCTCGGATACGGGCACGGCATCCACTACTGCCTGGGCGCACCGCTCGCCCGCCTGGAGGCCCAGTCGGCGATCGCGACGCTCCTGCGCCGCCTCCCCGACCTGCGGCTCGCGGCAGAACCTACCGATTTGCGGTGGCGCGGCGGGCTCATCATGCGCGGACTGCGCACGCTGCCCGTGGAGTTCACACCGGAGTGATCCCCCGGGCGCCAGGGGCCCGCACGGACCAGGTTTCTGACACGGCGTCAGCACTGTGACTTTCACGTGATCTGCGCTGTATCGGGTTGTGACAAGCGTTCGACTGTCGCTACGTTTCACCCTCGGCTCGGACGCCACGGCTGTCACACGCCACGGCTGCAGACGCCATGCCTGTCGTCGCGCGAAAGGGAACCGCATGCTCTCCGGGAACGGTCGTCACCGACGCCCCCGCCAGGCCCCGGCCCTCGTGGTCGCGGCCGGAGTGACCGGATCAGCGATCGCCATCCCGCTGCTCGGCGCGACCGGCGCCAGTGCCGCGGACGCCACCGTCGACGCCAACACCTGGGACCGCCTCGCCGACTGCGAGAGCGGCGGCGTGTGGAACGCCGACACCGGCAACGGCTACTACGGCGGCCTCCAGTTGACCCAGGCGGACTGGGAGGCCTTCGGCGGTCTGAAGTACGCCCCGAGCGCCGACCTGGCCAGCCGTGCCCAGCAGGTGGCCGTGGCGGAGAACGTGCTCGCCGAGCGCGGGCCGCTGGCCTGGCCCACCTGCGGCCTGGTCGCCGGCTTCCCGCTCACCGACCCCGCGGACGGCGACCAGTCGGACCAGCCGAGCGAGGAGCCGAGCGAGGAGCCCACCGAGTTCCCGTCGGACGACCCCTCAGCCGAGGACCCGACCCCGCCCGGCGACACCTCCGTCGAGGAGCCCGCGGACACCCCGACCGACTCCCCGACCGACGCCCCGTCAGACGACACAAAGGGCGAAACGGACGGCGAGGCGGACGGCGGGACGGGCGGCGGATCCGACGGCAAGGGCAGCGGCGACAGCGCGGACGAAACGGGCAACTCCGGCCAGAACGGCTCCGGAAAGCATCGCGGCGAACCCGCCCCCGAGTCCCCGGACTCCCCGGAGGAGGGTCGCGACTCCAACTCCTCGGGCCGGCACGCCTCGCGCGGCGACGGCTCCCGCGGCGACGCCGAAGGCGCGTACACGGTCCGCGTCGGCGACAGCCTCTCCGCGATCGCCGACGCCCGTGGCGTCGACGGCGGTTGGCCCGCGCTCTACGCCGCCAACGAGGACGCGATCGGCTCCGACCCGGACCTCATCCTCCCTGGCCAGCGGCTCGACCTCGGCTGACCGGCGGCCGGCCGGTGTGGGTGCGAGCAGGGTGAAACTGGGCGGAATCCGGCGGCAGTTCGCTGCTGAATGTCCGTTATAAAGACACTTCGCCCGGGGTGAGAGATGAGTCTCATCAGCCCTGATCGGCTTGGTATTTCCACCGAGCGCACGGCTACGGTCGTCACCGCTCGCCACTGGCGGGCCCCGATGGCCGTCACGCCGAATCCTGCCGGCGGCCCTTGGGAACAGTCGTCGCGTCAAGCGCCGTAGGCAGGAGCGGGGGACCCAAGGTTTGCGCCGGGCCCGGCCGTTGAGGCTCCACGCGGAGCCCGCAGCGGTGCAGGGAACGGCTTGGGGTGAAGTCGCCGCGTATGTCCCGGATTTCGGGGTGTACGGAACGAGGCGGCCGGGCAACTCACACGGCCCGAACCCGACAGCTCACCTCGCAGGCGTCGGTGAGGGGATTACTCCATGCTGTTCTCCGGCAAGGGCAAGCACCGTCGTCTGACCAAGGCCGAGAAGGCCGGCCGCGCCCTCGCGCTCGCCGGTGTCGCCGGCGCCGCGGTCGCCGCCCCGCTGGCCACCGCGGGCTCCGCCTCCGCCGCCACCGCCTCCGAGTGGGACGCCGTGGCCCAGTGCGAGGCCGGCGGCAACTGGTCCATCAACACCGGCAACGGCTACTACGGCGGCCTGCAGTTCTCGGCCTCCACCTGGAACGCCTACGGCGGCACCAAGTACGCGGCCACCGCCGACCAGGCCACCAAGGCCCAGCAGATAGAGATCGGCGAGAAGGTCCTCGCCGGACAGGGCAAGGGCGCCTGGCCGAACTGCGGCACCGGCCTCTCCAACGCCGCCTACGACGGCGGCGGTTCGGCGCAGCCCGCCGAGCAGGCCCCGCAGCAGCAGGCCGCCCCGCAGCCCGAGCGCAAGGCCGAGCAGCCCGCCTCCCGCTCGCAGGAGCGCGCCCCGCAGAAGACCGTCGAGACCCCGACCGGCAAGAAGGTCAAGAAGGGCGACGGCGAGTACAAGGTGAAGAAGGGCGACACCCTCTCCTCCATCGCCGAGGCGCACGACGTCAAGGGCGGCTGGGCGAAGCTGTTCGACCTGAACAAGGACATCGTCGACGACGCCGACTTCATCTACCCGGGCCAGCAGCTGCACCTGAAGTAAGCGGCCCGCGCGGCGCCCCCCACACTCCCCGCCCCGGCGTGCATTCCCCCGTACGCGCCGGGGCGGGGGCATGCCCGTACCGCGTGCCGTACCGCCTGCACCACCGCGTGCGCTGTTGAGCGGGGTGGCGCACACCCGCGTACCGCTCGGTAGTGTTGTTGCTCTTTTGCCCCGCAATGCGATTCTTCGGGCCTCTTTTCGTCCCAGCGGGCGGGCGGCCGGGTGGCCGAGCCTCAGCGGGCGGTTAGGCTCGTGAGACGCAAGGCAAAGAAGGTCGGCCGCAAGGGCGCGGCCCTCGTGCAAGCACAGCTTGCGTCACATCCCAGAAGGAGATGCTCGTGCCGTCCATCGACGTCGTCGTAGCCCGGGAAATCCTGGACTCCCGAGGCAACCCCACGGTCGAGGTCGAGGTCGGCCTCGACGACGGGAGCACCGGCCGTGCCGCCGTCCCGTCCGGCGCCTCCACCGGTGCCTTCGAGGCCATCGAACTCCGTGACGGTGACCCGAACCGTTACCAGGGCAAGGGTGTCGAGAAGGCCGTCCTCGCGGTCATCGAGCAGATCGGCCCGGAGCTGGTCGGCTACGACGCCACCGAGCAGCGCCTGATCGACCAGGCCATGTTCGACCTGGACGCCACCGACAACAAGGGCTCGCTCGGCGCCAACGCCATCCTGGGCGTCTCCCTCGCCGTCGCCCACGCCGCCTCCGAGGCGAGCGACCTGCCGCTGTTCCGTTACCTCGGCGGCCCGAACGCGCACCTGCTGCCGGTGCCGATGATGAACATCCTGAACGGCGGCTCGCACGCCGACTCCAACGTGGACATCCAGGAGTTCATGATCGCCCCGATCGGCGCGGAGTCCTTCTCCGAGGCGCTGCGCTGGGGCACCGAGGTCTACCACACGCTGAAGAAGGTCCTGAAGAGCAAGGGCCTGGCCACCGGCCTCGGCGACGAGGGCGGCTTCGCCCCGAACCTCGGCTCCAACCGCGAGGCCCTCGACCTCATCCTCGAGGCCATCAAGGAGGCCGGTTACGTTCCCGGCCAGCAGATCGCCCTCGCCCTCGACGTCGCCGCCTCCGAGTTCTACAAGGACGGCAAGTACAACTTCGAGGGCAAGGACCGCTCCGCCGCCGAGATGACGGAGTACTACGAGGAGCTCGTCTCCGCGTACCCGCTCGTCTCCATCGAGGACCCGCTGTTCGAGGACGACTGGGCCGGCTGGAACGTCATCACCGAGAAGCTCGGCTCCAAGGTCCAGCTCGTCGGCGACGACCTGTTCGTCACCAACCCGGAGCGCCTGGCCCGCGGCATCGAGGAGAACTCGGCCAACGCCCTGCTCGTCAAGGTCAACCAGATCGGTTCGCTGACCGAGACCCTGGACGCCGTCGAGCTGGCCCAGCGCAACGGCTTCAAGTGCATGATGTCCCACCGCTCCGGCGAGACCGAGGACGTCACCATCGCCGACCTGGCCGTCGCCACCAACTGCGGCCAGATCAAGACCGGCGCCCCGGCCCGCTCCGAGCGCGTCGCCAAGTACAACCAGCTGCTGCGCATCGAGGAGATCCTCGACGACGCCGCGGTCTACGCCGGCCGCAGCGCCTTCCCGCGCTTCAAGGGCTGAGCCGTAGTCACCAGGTAGTTACGTACGTCCCCGCACCCGGTCCCGTACCGTGTGCGGGGACGTACGTGCGTGTGAACGGGAGGCGGGGACATGGCCGTGAAGGACCGGGACCGGTTCTCCACCGCGACCAGGATCCGGTTGCTCGGCGAGCAGACGGCCGCCCGGGTCTACCGCTCCCAGACCAAACGGCAGGCCCGCCGCTCCCGCCTCACCGGCCGCGCCGCGCTCCTCGCCCTCGTCGTCTGCTCGCTGATCGTGGCGCTCGCGTACCCGATGCGGCAGTGGGTGGCGCAGCGCGCCGACATCGCGGAGCAGGAGCAGAAGCTGGCCGAGGCCCGCGAGCAGACCGAGAAGCTCAAGGACGCCAAGGCCCGCTGGCGCGACCCGGCGTACGTGGAGCGGCAGGCCCGCGAGCGGCTGCACATGGTCCTGCCCGGCGAGACCGGGTACACGGTCGTCGACCCGAGCGGCGGCCGGGTGCGCCCCACCGAACCGGGAGCCGCCGACCGCGCCTGGTACAGCAACCTGTTCGACGGCGTGGACAAGGCGGACCGCCGCGCCGCCGAGAACGACGACTGACCCCTCCTTCCCCCTTCTTCGACCCTCACCGAGAGACACGAGCAACCGGCATGGAAACGCCCCCGCCCTCCACCCCGCGCACCGAGCCGACCGACGCGGACGTCGCGGCCTTCAAGCAGCAGCTCGGCCGGCCCCCGCGCGGCCTGCGGGCCATCGCGCACCGCTGCCCCTGCGGCCAGCCCGACGTGGTGGAGACGGCGCCGCGACTGCCCGACGGCACGCCCTTCCCGACGCTGTACTACCTGACGTGCCCGAAGGCCGCCTCCGCGATCGGCACGCTCGAGGCCAACGGCGTGATGAAGGAGATGACGGAGAGGCTCGCCACGGACCCGGAGCTCGCCGCCGCCTACCGCGCCGCGCACGAGGACTACATCCGCCGCCGCGACGAGATCGAGGAGCTGACCGGCTTCCCGAGCGCCGGCGGCATGCCGGACCGCGTGAAGTGCCTGCACGTCCTGGTCGCCCACTCGCTCGCCGCGGGCCCGGGCGTCAACCCGCTCGGCGACGAGGCCCTCGCGATGCTCCCCGAGTGGTGGCGCAAGGGCGCCTGCGTGACGACCGCCGAGACCGCCGAGTCGCCCGAGGAGCCCGCCCAGTGACCCGTGTCGCCGCCATCGACTGCGGTACGAACTCGATCCGCCTGCTCGTCGCCGACGCCGACCCGAAGACCGGTCAACTCGTCGACCTGGACCGGCGGATGACGATCGTCCGGCTCGGCCAGGGCGTCGACCGCACGGGCCGGCTGGCCCCCGAGGCCCTGGAGCGCACCTTCGCGGCCTGCCGGGAGTACGCGGCGATCATCGAGGAGCACGGCGCCGAGCAGCTCCGCTTCGTCGCCACCTCGGCCTCCCGCGACGCGGAGAACCGGGACGACTTCGTGCGCGGCGTCGTCGACATCCTGGGCGTCGAGCCCGAGGTGATCACCGGCGACCAGGAGGCCGCGTTCTCCTTCGACGGTGCGACCAAGGAGCTCGCCGAGTCCGGCCTGCGCACGCCGTACCTGGTCGTCGACATCGGCGGCGGCTCCACCGAGTTCGTGGTCGGGGACGCCGACGGCGTGGCCGCCGCCCGCTCCGTGGACGTCGGCTGTGTGCGCATGACGGAGCGCCACCTCGTCCGGGACGGCGCGGTCACCGACCCGCCCGCCGAGGCGCAGGTCGAGGCGATCCGCGCGGACATCGGCGCCGCCCTCGACCTGGCCGCGCAGACGGTGCCGATCGGCTCGGCGCACACGCTGGTCGGCCTCGCGGGCTCGGTCACCACGATCGCGGCGATCGCGCTGGGCCTGGAGGAGTACGAGTCGGCGAAGATCCACCACTCCCGGATCTCCTACGCCCAGGTCAAGGAGATCACCGAGCGGCTGCTCCGCTCGACGCACGCCGAGCGCGCGGCCATCGGCCCGATGCACCCGGGCCGGGTGGACGTGATCGGGGCGGGCGCTCTCGTACTGCTGATGATCATGGAGCGGATCGGTGCGGACGAGGTCGTGGTGAGCGAGCACGACATCCTCGACGGCATCGCCTGGTCCCTCGCCTGAGCGCTGCCGCACCACGTCTGAGCGTGGAAAACGGGCCGGAAGCCGAGCTTCCGGCCCGTTTCGCGGAGCAACTTCGTGAAGTTCTTCACAAGGAAAAGGGGCCCGTTGGGCCCCTCTGTGCGTCTCTCGCGCCGAATGGGGGCCGCCGCGGAGCCTCACCCGGGGTTTCAGGAGTGTGTCAGCCGCGGGAAACCGGTGTGAAACCGGGGCGTGGTCCACTCGGGGCCGCGCCCGGAGCGGCAGCTCAGCGGCCGTCTCAACGCGCTCGCCCCGCCTGATGGTTCCCCCGGGACGTCATGACCTCGGTCACGTGGGCGGCGGAGTGTAGCAGAGGGTGTCGAGACCCTTGTGAAGGGGCTCACGAGCGACCCCCATGCGAGGGGTGGATACTCGATGGCATGAGCACCACGGAGCGTCCCCGGATCCTCGTAGTAGGCGGTGGGTACGTAGGCCTGTACGCAGCTGCGCGCATCCTCAAGAAGATGCGCTACGGCGAGGCGACCGTCACGGTCGTCGACCCGCGGTCGTACATGACGTACCAGCCCTTCCTCCCCGAAGCTGCCGCCGGCAGCATCTCGCCTCGGCATGTCGTCGTACCGCTGCGACGCGTGCTGCCCAAGGCTGAGGTGCTCACCGGCCGAGTCACCACCATCGACCAGGACCGCAAGGTCGCCACGGTCGCGCCGCTCGTCGGCGAGGCCTACGAGCTGCCCTTCGACTACCTGGTCATCGCGATGGGCGCGGTCTCCCGCACCTTCCCGATCCCCGGCCTCGCCGAGCAGGGCATCGGCATGAAGGGCATCGAGGAGGCCATCGGCCTGCGCAACCACGTCCTCGAGCAGCTCGACAAGGCCGACTCCACGACCGACGAGGAGGTCCGCCGCAAGGCGCTGACCTTCGTCTTCGTGGGCGGTGGCTTCGCCGGTGCGGAGACCATCGGCGAGGTCGAGGACATGGCCCGCGACGCGGCGAAGTACTACAGCAACGTGTCCCGCGAGGACATGCGCTTCATCCTCGTCGACGCCGCCGACAAGATCCTTCCCGAGGTCGGCCCGAAGCTCGGCCAGTACGGCAAGGAGCACCTGGAGAGCCGCGGCGTCGAGGTCTACCTCTCGACCTCCATGGACTCCTGCGTCGACGGCCACGTCGTCCTGAAGAACGGCCTCGAGGTCGACTCCAACACGATCGTGTGGACCGCCGGCGTGAAGCCCAACCCGGCGCTGTCCCGCTTCGGTCTGCCGCTCGGCCCGCGCGGCCACGTGGACACCCAGGCCACGCTCCAGGTGCAGGGCTCGGACTACATCTGGGCCGCCGGCGACAACGCCCAGGTGCCGGACCTCGTCGGCCGCGCCGCGGGCAACGAGAACGCCTGGTGCCCGCCGAACGCCCAGCACGCGCTGCGTCAGGCCAAGGTCCTCGGCGACAACGTGATCTCCGGCATGCGGGGCTTCCCGCAGAAGGAGTACAGCCACGCCAACAAGGGTGCGGTCGCCGGTCTCGGCCTGCACAAGGGCGTCGCGATGATCGTCATGGGCAAGATGAAGATCAAGCTCAAGGGCCGTCTCGCCTGGTACATGCACCGCGCGTACCACGGCATGGCGATGCCGACGTACAACCGCAAGATCCGGGTCTTCGCGGACTGGACGCTCGGCATGTTCCTCAAGCGCGAGGTCGTGTCCCTCGGCGCGATGGAGACGCCGCGCGAGGAGTTCTACGAGGCCGCCAAGCCCGCCCCGGTCGCGCCGCCGGCCGCCGAGGCCGTCGACGCCAAGTCGGAGAAGGCCAAGGCCTCCTGAGCCCCGGCTCACCCGTCAGACCCCGCAGGGGCCGCCCGCCATCCGTGGTGCGGGCGGCCCCTGCGGGGTTTCCGCGTACTTCTGGGACCCCCGGGGCGGACTGGCTGCCTCAGGCAACTGTTTTGCGATCCCTTTATGCCACAACGGGACTGCGCGCACCCCCTGTTGGTGTTTACGTGGTGTTGGACCTACCGGTAGCTACCAGGAAGGTGACACGCCATGGCAGACGCCGCGCTGCGGCTGAGGACCCTCGCCGAGCAACTCCTCGGAGCCCCGCTCCCCGTCCGCGTCCGCGCCTGGGACGGCAGCGAAGCCGGCCCGCCCGTCTCCCGCCACCGCCCTTCCACGGAAGCGCTGCGCGCTGCCCCTGCCGATTCCAGCGCCCCCACCCTCGTCGTACGCAACCGCCGCGCCCTGCGCCGGATCCTCTTCAAGCCCGGCGAACTCGGCCTCGCGCGCGCCTGGGTGGCCGGTGACCTGGACGTCGACGGGGACCTCTACCAAGCCCTCGACCTGATGGCCGGGCTGATCTGGGAGCGCGGCGAGGACGCGGTCCGCCCGTCCCTGCGCGACCCGGACACCCGCGCCGCGGTCCGCGAGCTGCTCGCCCTCGCCGGGCCCCTGCTGCTGCCCCCGGCGCCGCCCGCCGAGGAGGTCGGCCGGCGCAGCGGCCCGCTGCACACCAAGATCCGCGACCGCCAGGCCATCAGCCACCACTACGACGTCGGCAACGACTTCTACGAGCTGGTCCTCGGCCCGTCCATGGTCTACTCGTGCGCCTACTGGGACTCCCCGGACGCGACCCTGGAGGACGCCCAGCGGGACAAGCTCGAACTCATCTGCCGCAAGCTGGAGTTGACGCCCGGGCAGCGGCTGCTCGACGTCGGCTGCGGCTGGGGCTCCCTCGCCGTGCACGCGGCCCGCGAGCACGGCGTGCAGGTCGTCGGCGTCACGCTCTCCCAGGAGCAGGCCGCGTACGCCCGCAAGCGGATCGCCGACGAGGGGCTCACCGACCGGATCGAGATCCGCGTCCAGGACTACCGCGACGTCCGGGACGGCCCGTACGACGCGATCTCCTCCGTCGGGATGGCCGAACACGTCGGCTCGGTGCGGTACTTGGAGTACGCGCACGACCTGTACGCCCTCCTGAAGCCCGGCGGGCGGCTCCTCAACCACCAGATCGCCCGGCGGCCCGTCCAGGACGAGTCGGGGTACAGCGTGGACGCCTTCATCGACGCCTACGTCTTCCCCGACGGCGAGCTGGCCCCCGTGGGCCGTACGGTCTCGCTTCTGGAGGACGCCGGGTTCGAGGTGCGGGACGTGGAGGCGATCCGCGAGCACTACGCGCTGACGCTGCGGGCCTGGGTGGCGCGGCTTGAGGGGGCGTGGACTCGGGCCCTCGACCTGGTCTCGCCGGGCCGGGCGCGGGTGTGGCGCCTCTACATGGCCGCTTCCGCGCTGGCCTTCGAGCGGAACCGGATCGGCGTGAACCAGGTGCTGGCGGTCCGGACTCCGGAGTCCGGGACGTCCGGGATGCCGCTGCGGGCGCGGGACTGGCGGTAGCCGGGGCTCCGCCCCGCGCCCCGTCAGGGGCGCGGGGAACTGCGCGCTCAGCCACGACGGCGCCGCAGGCTTTCGGGAAGGGGCGGGGAGGGGAAGAAGAAGGCCCGGGCACGACGTGTGCGCGCCCGGGCCCCGACTTCCGTACCCCTACTCCGCCTTGATCGCCGACAGCATGTTCAACCGGGCCGCCCGCCGCGCCGGCCACAGCGCGGCCAGGACGCCCACCGCAGCCGCCAGGGCGAGGAACAGGCCCATGCGGTCCCACGGCAGGATCAGCTCGTACGTCGCGAGGGACGGGGCGATCAGCTCGCCCGCCGCCCAGCCGAAGAACACGCCGAGCCCGATGCCGAGCACTCCGCCGAACAGCGAGATCACCAGGGACTCCAGGCGGACCATCCGCTTGACGCCCTTGCGGTCGAGCCCGATCGCGCGCAGCATCCCGATCTCCTGGGACCGCTCGAAGACCGACATGGCCAGGGTGTTGATCACGCCGAGCACGGCGACGACGACGGCCATGGCGAGCAGCCCGTACAGCATGTTCAGCATCAGCGTGAACATCTGGGCGATGCCGTCGGAGATGTCCTTGCGGTCCTCGACGGCGACGGCCGGGTTGTCGCCGAGGGCCGCGCGGATCGCGTCCTTGGTGGCGGGCGTCGCGCCGTCGGAGGTCTTGACGAGGACCCGCATGTCGCTGATCTCCCGCTGGTGCGGGGCGAGTTGGCCCTTGTCGAGCATGATGCCGCGGAGCATCTCGTTGCCCTCGTAGACGCCGCTGACCCGCAGCGTGCCCTTCTTGCCGTCCTCGTACGTGACGGTGAACCGGGAGCCGGTGTGCCAGCCGTGCCGCTTCGCGGTGTCGCTGTCGACGACGGCGGTGCCGGCGCCGAGCCCGGACCACGAGCCCTGCGTGAACTCGGGTGCGGCAAGGGAGCCGATGGTCTTCGCGTCGACGCCCGTCAGGTACTCCTGCTCGCCGCCGATCCGTGCGGGCGAGTTGCGCAGCGGACTGGTGGCGGTGACGCCGTCGAGGTCCTTGAGCTTCTTCTCCACGTCCGGCGAGAGCGTGCTGAAGTTCTGCATCGAGACCGCGTAGTCGGCCCGCATCGAGTCCGTGGCCATCCGGCCGATGGACTTCTGGGCGCTGCCCGCGATCACGGTCATGCCGGTGATCAGGGTGAGCCCGATCATCAGGGCCGACGCGGTGGCCGCCGTACGCCGCGGGTTGCGCACCGAGTTCTGCCGGGCGAGCTTCCCGGAGACCCCGAAGACCTTCAGGAGCGGGGCGGCCGCGGCGATCACCGGCCGGGACAGCAGCGGCGTCAGGACGAACACGCCGACCAGGAGCAGCGCGGCGCCCAGGCCCATCGGCAGCTTGCCGTCGTCGCCCATCCGCGTGCCGGCGAGCACGGCGGCGATGCCGGCGGCGGAGAGGAGAGCGCCGACGGTGTTGCGGACGACGAGGGACTTGGTGGTCGCGGTCGCGTGGACGCTGTTCATCGCGGCGACCGGCGGGATCTTCGCGGCGCGGCGGCCCGGCAGCCAGGCGGCGAGCATCGTCACCACGACGCCGACGACCAGCGAGGTCAGCACGGTGGACGGCGAGACGACCAGCGGTCCGTCCGGCACGGTCCCGCCGAACGAGCCCATCAGGGCCCGCAGTCCGGCCCCGATGCCGACGCCCGCGGCGAGGCCGACCACGCCCGCGACCGCGCCGACCACGAACGCCTCGATCAGCACGGACCGGGTGACCTGGCGGCGGGAGGCGCCCACGGCGCGCATCAGGGCGAGCTCCTTGGTGCGCTGGGCGACGAGCATGGTGAAGGTGTTGGCGATGATGAAGATGCCGACGAAGAGGGAGATCCCGGCGAAGGCGAGCAGGCCGGTCTGCATGCCGCTCATGCCGTTCTCGATCTGCTTCGCCTGCTCGTCGGCGAGCGCGGCGCCGGTGGTGGCCTCGGCGGTCTTCGGCAGCACCTTCTCGATCTCGGACTTCAGCGCGGCCTGGCTGGTGCCGGGCGCGGCCTGTACGTCGATCTCGCTGAACTCGCCGGACTGCCCGTACAGCTTCTGCGCGGTCGCCGTGTCGAACAGGGCGAGGCTGCCGCCCGCGGCGACGTTGCCGTCGTCGGTGGTGAAGATGCCGGAGACCTTCGGCGTGAGGACGGGCCCGTCGACGGACATCCGCACGGTGTCGCCGACCTTGAACCCGGCGCGCTCGGCGGTCTTCGCGTCGAGGGCGATCTCGTCGGCGCCGGACGGGGCGCGGCCCTCCTTCATCGGGTACCGGGAGTCGTCGTCGCCGTAGTAGTTGGCGCCGGTGGTCGACCAGCCCTCGCCGATCAGCTTGCCGTCCTTGTCGGCGAGCGCGGCGAAGCCGGAGACGCTGCCGGTCGCGGAGGCGGCGCCGGGCACGCTGCCGGCCTGGTCGAGCAGCTCCTGGCTGAGCCGCGGCGCGTAGCCGGGCCGGTCCTCGGCGCCGGACTTCGGCTGCACGGCGACGTCGACGTGCTCGAAGCCCTTGGCGGAGCTCTTCTGGAACGCGTCGGAGACGGTGTGGGTGAAGACGAGGGTGCCGGACACGAAGGCCACGCCGAGGAGTACGGCGAGCACGGTCATCAGCAGCCTGGCCTTGTGCGCGAGCACGTTGCGCAAGGCGGTACGGAACATGGTTCCCGAGGTCCTGTTCTGGAAGTCGGAGGAAGTCAGTGCGGGTGGCTGCTGCGGCTCAGCTGGTCCGGCCCTTGGCGTCGAAACGCTTCATGCGGTCCAGGACCGACTCGGCGGTCGGCTCGCGGAGCTCGTCGACGATGCGGCCGTCGGCGAGGAACACGACGCGGTCCGCGTAGCCGGCGGCCACCGGGTCGTGCGTGACCATGACGACGGTCTGGCCCAACTCCCGTACGGAGTTGCGGAGGAAGCCGAGGACCTCGGCGCCGGAGCGGGAGTCCAGGTTGCCGGTCGGCTCGTCGCCGAACACGATGTCGGGCTTGGAGGCGAGGGCGCGGGCCACGGCGACGCGCTGCTGCTGGCCGCCGGAGAGCTCGCTCGGCCGGTGCCCGAGCCGCCCGGACAGGCCCACCATGTGGATGACCTGCTCGACCCACTGCTTGTCGGGCCTGCGCCCGGCGATGTCCATGGGGAGCGTGATGTTCTCGTACGCGGTGAGGGTGGGCAGCAGGTTGAAGGCCTGGAAGATGAAGCCGATCTTGTCGCGGCGGAGCCGGGTCAGCTGCTTGTCCTTCAGGGACGCGAGCTCGGTGTCGCCGATGCGCACGGAGCCGGAGCTGAACGAGTCGAGCCCGGCGACGCAGTGCATCAGGGTCGACTTGCCGGACCCGGACGGGCCCATGATCGCGGTGAACTCGGCCTGCCGGAAGTCCACCGTGACCCGGTCGAGGGCGACGACCTGGGTCTCGCCCTGGCCGTAGACCTTGGTCAGCTCGGTGGCACGCGCGGCTACTGCGGTCGCCTGGTGAGCGACGGGGGTGGTGGTCACGGGTGGGGGCTCCTGTCGGCACGACGTCAACTTCTCGTTTCCATCGTGCTGGCGGATCCGGGCCCGGAAGTCAGCCCCAGCGCTCGTTCGCCGCTTCCTCTTCAGGCTGACCGAAGGGGGCGGTCGTCATACCTGGGGAGGACCCCCGACCCTGAGCCGGCTCGCCGTTCACCCCCGGACGGGGCGACAGAATTCCGTCATTCCGCTACGGGCCGTCCACACCTGTGAGGGGCCGTTCCGTAAGCCTCGAAGACCGCTTCCGGGCGCTGACGCACCCTCAGACGTCAATAAAACAAGACAACATCGGGCTGTAGTTCGGCCGTTCGGGGGATGCCTCCCGATAGGCTCAGGACCCCGCACACCGCGGAGTCCACGGCCTGCCCGGATGGTGGAATGCAGACACGGCGAGCTTAAACCTCGCTGCCCCTCGGGGGCGTACCGGTTCAAATCCGGTTCCGGGCACCTCTCCATCCACCCCCCGGCGTCCCGCGCCCCGGACAGGGGCTAGCGCTCCTGCACGGGATGCCCGCTGAGGACCGAGACCCGGTTGAAGGCGTTGATGGTGACCGCCACCCAGATCACCGCCGAGATCTGGTCCTCGTCCAGCACCGCGCGGGCGGCGGCGTACGCCTCGTCCCGCAGGGCCGCGTCGGCCGGTGCCGTGGTCGACTCCGCGAGGGCGAGGGCCGCGCGCTCGCGGGGCGTGAAGACCTGGGTGTCCCGCCAGGCGGCGAGCACGCCGAGCCGCTGACTCGTCTCGCCCGCCCGAAGGGCCGCCCGGGTGTGCACGTCGAGGCAGTACGCGCAACGGTTGATCTGGGAGACGCGCAGGTTGACCAGCTCCACCAGGCGCCGGTCGAGCCCCGCCTCCGCCGCGGTCGCGCGCACGGCCTCCGAGGTCTGGACGAGTGCGCGGTACGCGGCGGGGCTCTGCTTGTCGACGTAGACCCGGCTGGGGTCGGTGTGGACGGCCTGCTCGGTCAAGTCGCGCTCCTTGGAGGGGAGTCGGGGCGGCGCACCGGGTGAGGTGTACGTTCCGGTGGCGCCGACCTATGATCACCGGTAGAAGTTGAATATAAAACAATTCTGGAGGGTGGTCCACGGTGAGCAATGTCGAGACGAAACCCATGGAGCTGCGCTGCGGCGCCTCCGT
This sequence comes from Streptomyces sp. Da 82-17, assembly GCF_046098215.1. Classification (NCBI taxonomy): domain Bacteria; kingdom Bacillati; phylum Actinomycetota; class Actinomycetes; order Kitasatosporales; family Streptomycetaceae; genus Streptomyces; species Streptomyces sp. Da 82-17. The sequence goes on along the minus strand of NZ_JBJURH010000017.1, from coordinate 83,316 downwards.
GGACGGCGGTCACCCGGCCGACGCCGCGGCCCGCGTCGAGGTCCTGACCGCGCGCGACGTCCCCCTCGGCGGACCGCGCGCCATGACCGTACGCCGTACGCTCCCGCAGCGCGCCCGCACCCTCATCGGCGCCTGGTGCTTCGCGGACCACTACGGGCCCGACGACGTCGCCGCGACCGGCGGCATGGACGTCGCCCCGCACCCGCACATCGGCCTGCAGACCGTCAGCTGGCTGTTCAGCGGCGAGATCGAGCACCGCGACAGCCTCGGCAGCCACGCCTTCGTGCGGCCCGGCGAGCTGAACCTGATGACCGGCGGCCACGGCATCTGCCACTCGGAGACCTCCACGCCGGACACCACCGTCCTGCACGGCGTCCAGCTCTGGGTGGCCCTGCCGGAGCAACACCGGGACGCGGCACGGGACTTCCAGCACTACGCGCCCGAGCAGGTGCACGTCGACGGCGCCGCCGTCCGCGTCTTCCTCGGCTCGCTCGCCGGCCAGGACTCCCCGGTGACCACGTTCACCCCGCTGCTCGGCGCCGAGCTCGTCCTCGAACCCCGCGCGAGCCTCACCCTCGACGTCGACCCCGGCTTCGAGCACGGCCTCCTGGTCGACCAGGGCCTCGTGCGGTTCGCCGGCGCCGAGGTGCGCCGGGCCGACCTCGGGTACGTGCACCCCGGCCTGGACTCGCTCACCCTGACCAACCTCACGGACGAGCCGGCCCGGGCCGTGCTGCTCGGCGGCCCGCCCTTCGACGAGGAGATCGTCATGTGGTGGAACTTCATCGGCCGCAGCCACGACGACATCGCGCGCGCCCGCGAGGACTGGGAGAACGCCACCGACCGCTTCGGCGCCGTCGAGGGCTACCCGGGCGACCGCCTGCCCGCCCCCGCCCTGCCGAACGCCGTCATCACCCCGCGCCGCAACCCGCCGCGCGCCTGACCCCCGTACGCCGTAACTCCGCAGTACCCCGCATTCCCGTACGACCTGAGGAGGACCCATGACCGGGACCGAGACCGCGGCGACCGTGCGCCGGGTGGACGACGAGCAGCTCTACGAGATCGTCGTCGACGGCGAGCGCGCCGGGCTCACCGCCTACCGCGACCACGGCGACCAGCGCGTCTTCTACCACACCGAGACCGCAGAGGCGTACGCCGGACAGGGCCTCGCCGGGCGCCTCGTGCGGGAGGCGCTCACCGACGTGCGGGCCGCGGGGAAGCGGTTCGTCCCGGTATGCCCGTACGTCAAGAAGTTCCTCGCGAAGCACGAGGAGTTCGCGGACATCGCCGACCCCGTGACGCCCGAGATTCTGCACTGGATCCGGGAACAGCTGGGCTGACCCCTGTCGTTCTCAGGGTGCGGACGGAAAGATCCTCCCCGAGCACTAGGGTGCATCTTTTGCTTACGCATTACTCTTGTCGTAAGGCCACGCAGGGTGGCCATGGAGGAGTGAAATGAGGAGCAGCAACCCGGTCTTCTCGCGACGGGGGTTCAGCCGCGACAACGGCTACGCGGGCTTCGGCTCGGCGCCGCAGGCCGGGGGCCCCGCGGTCGGTACCCAGGGCAACCCGTACGCGGGCGGCAACCCGTACGCGGGCGGTAACCCGTACGCCCAGGCGCCGACGAACCCGTACGCGCAGAACCCCTACGCGCAGCAGGACCTCCAGTACGGCGCCCCGCAGGCTCCGGTCAGCACCAGCGGCAAGATGACGATGGACGACGTCGTCATGCGGACGGGCATGACGCTCGGCCTCGTGATCGCCGGCGCCACCGTCGCCTGGGTGATGAACGTCGGCCTCGGCATCGCCATCGGCGCCGCGCTCATCGCGATGGTGCTCGGTCTCGTGCAGTCGTTCAAGCGCAAGGCCAACCCGGCGCTGATCCTGGCGTACGCCGCCTTCGAGGGTGTCTTCCTCGGCGCGATCAGCAACTACATCAACACGTACGTCGCCGAGGGCGCGGCCATGCAGGCCGTGCTCGGCACGATGGCCGTCTTCGTCACGATGCTGGTGCTCTACAAGACCCGCATCGTCCGTGTGACGTCCCGCTTCACCCGCTACCTGATGATCGCGACGACCGCGTTCCTGGTGCTGACCGCCGTGAACCTGCTGTTCATGGTGTTCGGCGGCGGTGACGGCCTGGGCTTCCGCAGCGGCCCCCTGGGCATCGTCTTCGGCATCGTCGGCATCCTGCTCGGCGCCTTCTTCCTCGCCCTGGACTTCAAGCAGGTCGAGGACGGCATCGCGTACGGCGCTCCGCGCGAGGAGTCCTGGCTGGCCGCCTTCGGTCTGACCATGACCCTGGTGTGGATCTACCTGGAGATGCTGCGCCTGATCTCCATCCTGAACAGCGACTGACGCACGTCCCGGTCGTGACAAGGGCCCGCGAAGCGAATGCTTCGCGGGCCCTTCGTCGTGTCGGGAGAGTGGTCGGGGGCGGGTCTGACCTGCGCGGACTCACTTCAGTCTGCGCGCGGCCCGCCTCATGTCGTGCTCGTGGACGAGCGCCTTGGCGTGCCCGTACGCGAGGTCGTACTCCGCGCGGAGCCAGCTGACCTTCTCGTCGAAACGGAGGAAGGACGGGCCGTCGTCGAGCTTGCGAAGCCACTCGGCGACCTCGCGGCCGGTGCAGTGCGGGATGCGGGAGAGCAGGTTGCGGTGGGTCTCCTCGGAGAAGACTAGGGACATCGGCGCCTCCGGACGCTGTCGATGCGAGTCCTTCCCGTCACCGTGCCTCAGCGACCCGGTGTTGGCAACAGCCCCGGAAGGGCGCATAGGGTCGCAGAGTGCTTGATACGACGCCCCTGACGGATGCCGTGGACCAGTTCGCCGACCGCCTGCGGGCCGCCCCGGAGAGCCGTCTGCAGCGCGCCGCCGCACCCGAAGCCCGTGCGCTGGCCCGCGAGTTGGCGGTGCGCGCGCAGTCCCTGGAGGACCCGGAGACCGAGCCGCGGGAGATGCCCGACGCGGGTCTGTTCGCGGTCGCCGACCAAGTCACCGTCGCGGGGCGCGACTTGGCCCTCGTGTTGACGGACGAGGAGCAGCTCGCGGAGGCCGTCGCCCTCGTCCAGGAAGCGCAGAAACGCGCCGGAGTGTGATCACTCCGGCGCGTGTGCGGTACGTGCGTGGGGGCTGTGGCCCCTGGGGCGCCCGGGCCTGCGGGGGTGCGGCTCAGGCGGAGGCTATGACGCGGTCGGCCAGGATGTAGACGTTCTCCTCGCCGCAGCCGAACGTCAGCGTGTACGCGCCGGAGACGCCGGAGCCGCCGAGCAGCACCGGGGTCTCGCCCGCGTGCAGGGCCGCGGCCAGACGCTCCGCGGTCTCGCGGTGGCCGGGGGTCATGCACAGCGTCGTACCGTCCGTGAAGACGTACACGTCGAGGGTGCCGAGGGGGCCGGGGCGGACGTCGGAGAGCGCGGTGCGGTCCTGGGCGAGCTCCTCCAGGCAGCGCAGCGTGTACTCGTGGTCGCCGGCGGCGCCGTCGCGGATCTGCTGGACCGGGACGAAGTCGGGGTGCGAGGGGTGGCGGCGGCGGGCCGCGGCCAGCTCGGGGGAGTCCTCGGGGAACTCGTCGGCCGCGGCGGCGGCCGGCTCGTCGGCGGGCTCGGCCAGCTCGTGCTGCAGCTCCCGCTCCAGGCCGACGAAGTCCGACTGGCGGGGCAGGAACAGCTCCTCCGCGAGGTGCGGGGGCAGTCCGCCGAGCAGCGACGGGGCGTCGGCGGCGTCGCGGGCCTCCTGCGCGGCCCAGAAGGCGCGCGCCTCGGCGAGCTCGCGCTCCCGCTCCTCGGCCAGGGCCTCGGCGACGGCGGCGCGGATCGCGTCGGTGCCCTGGGCGGGCAGGGCGGAGTCGGCGGCGCCGCGGGCGTGCGGCACGGTGGCGAGGTCGGCGCCGGCGGCCAGGCTCGTGGCGAGCTCGGTGCGCAGGGCGGTGACCTCGGCGAGCTGCTTCCGGAGGCCACGCACGGTGTGCAGTGCGGCGGCTCCCACGGCCGTGGCGGCGGCGGTGGCGAGCAGCAGGGCAAGAGTCATGGCGCTCACTGACGTACTCCCGGTTCCAAGTCGACCCCCGACTTACTACAACAGCTTCCTTGAGACGGCTGAGGGCTGTCAGTGCATTAGGTCACGAAAGGGACAGGTCTTTCTACCCGAGGTTTCTCCCCATAACGCTGTGACCTGCGAAAATGCTAATCCCCCAGGACATAGGTCACATCCTGGGGGAGGTTGTGTCACAGCCCGGACTCAGGGGGTCACAGGGGGTGTGCGAAATGCGCGAGTTGTCCCGTGTGTCCCCCCGAGTCGAGTCGGGTGTCAGCTGAGGCGCTCGATGACCATGGCCATGCCCTGGCCGCCGCCGACGCACATGGTCTCCAGGCCGAACTGCTTGTCGTGGAACTGGAGGCTGTTGATCAGCGTGCCGGTGATGCGGGCGCCGGTCATGCCGAAGGGGTGGCCGACGGCGATGGCGCCGCCGTTGACGTTCAGCTTGTCCTCGTCGATGCCCAAGTCGCGGGCGGACGGGATGACTTGGGCGGCGAAGGCCTCGTTGATCTCGAACAGGTCGATGTCGGAGACGCCGAGCCCGGCACGCTTCAGGGCCTGCTTGGACGCCTCGACCGGGCCGAGGCCCATGATCTCCGGGGACAGGCCGGAGACGCCGGTGGAGACCACGCGGGCCAGCGGCGTCAGGCCCAGCTCGCGGGCCTTGGTGTCGGACATGACGACGAGGGCGGCGGCGCCGTCGTTCAGCGGGCAGCAGTTGCCGGCGGTGACCAGGCCGTCGGGGCGGAAGACCGGCTTCAGGCCGGAGACGCCCTCCATGGTGACGCCGGCGCGCGGGCCGTCGTCCTTGCTGACCACGGTGCCGTCGGGGGTCGTGACGGGGGTGATCTCGCGCTCCCAGAAGCCGTTCTTGATGGCTTCCTCGGCACGGTTCTGCGAGCGCACGCCGAAGGCGTCCATGTCCTCGCGGGTGATGCCCTTCAGGCGGGCGAGGTTCTCGGCGGTCTGGCCCATCGCGATGTACGCGTCCGGCACGAGGCCGTCCTCGCGCGGGTCGTGCCAGGTGGTGCCGGTCTGCTCGGCCACGGCGGCGGTACGGGCCTCGGCCTCGGCGAACAGCGGGTTGTGCGTGTCCGGCAGCGAGTCCGAGTTGCCCTTGGTGAAGCGGGACACCATCTCGACGCCGGCCGAGATGAACACGTCGCCCTCGCCGGCCTTGATGGCGTGCATCGCCATGCGGGTGGTCTGCAGCGAGGAGGAGCAGTAGCGGGTGATCGTGCAGCCCGGCAGGTGGTCCATGCCCATCTGCACGGCGACGATCCGGCCCAGGTTGTTGCCCTGCTCGCCACCCGGCAGACCGCAGCCGAGCATCAGGTCGTCGATGTCCTTCGGGTCCAGCTCGGGGACCTTGGCGAGGGCGGCCTGCACGATCGTCGCGGTCAGGTCGTCCGGGCGGAGGTCCTTCAGGGAGCCCTTGAAGGCGCGGCCGATCGGGGAGCGGGCGGTGGAGACGATCACGGCTTCGGGCATGAGGGGGCTCCCAGAGGTAGGGGCGGCGCGCAGCGCCTCGTACAGGGGTGGTGGTCGGGCTGGCGGGTGGGGGGACCGTACGGGAAGTTACCTGCACGTACGGCGAAGGTCATCGCTCTTGCCGTGTGACACCCGCCTCTTTTCTAAGCGCTTGCTCAGAGTTCTGGGCTTCGTTGTCGGGCCCGTTCCGGGGTGCGGCGGGCGGCCGGGAGTCCGCCCCCGCGGCCTGCGCGTGCTCGTCCTCCGCGTGCGCGTGTTCCGTGGGCTCCGCGTGCCCGGCGCCCGCCGGGGCCTCCGGGGCGTGGATGCGCCGGCGCCTGCGGTGCTTGAGGAGGGCCCACGGGCCGCGCGGCCCGGTCGGCATCGCGGCCGTGACCTCCGTACCGCCCTCGGCCGCCGCCTCCGCCGCCGCGCGGGCGACCGGCAGGAAGCCCTCGTCGCGGGAGGTGTCCGGGCGCTCCTCCTCCGGCCACACGCCGACCGACGCGCACACCGTGGGCAGCACGGCCATCGCCGCCGTCGCGTACCCCTCGGCCGACGGGTGGTAGTTGTCCGGGCCGAACAGCTCGCGCGGGTTGGCCGTGAACTCCGGGCCGAGCAGGTCGCCGAGCGAGACCGTGCGGCCGCCCTGCTCGACCACGCCGATGGTCTGGGCGGCGGCGAGCTGGCGGGAGACGCGGCGGGCGAGCCAGCGCAGCGGCTGGTAGACCTGCTCGACCGAGCCCAGGTCGGGGCAGGTGCCGACGACCACCTCCGCGCCCGCCGTACGCAGCCGCCGCACCGCCGCCGCCAGGTAGCGGACCGAGCGGGTCGGGGGCATGCGGTGGGTGACGTCGTTGGCGCCGATCATGATCACGCAGACGTCGGGCACCGCCGAGGAGTTGGCCAGCAGCAGCGTGACCTGGCGGGCCAGGTCGTCGGACTGCGCGCCCGGGAGCGCCACGTTCCGCAGCAGCACCGGGCGTTCGGCCACCGCCGCGAGGCCCTGCGCGAGGAGCGCGCCCGGCGTCTGCCCGGAGCGGTGCACGCCCTGGCCGGCGGCCGTGGAGTCGCCGAGCAGGGTCAGGCGCAGCGGGGCGCGGGTGTCGGCGGGGTCGAGGAACGCCCTGCCGTACAGGCCGTCGGCGTTCGGCGGCTGCACCGGATCCGCGCCGGGCGCGGTCCCCACGCTCCGTTTCGCCAGCTGCACCTCGGCGAGCAGCACGCCGACCGCCGCGGCGCCCAGAAGCCCGACTCCGCCGCCGCCGTACGCGGCACCCGCGGCGATCCGCCGCGCCACCCTTGCCCTCGACATGGACCGAAGCCACCTCCTCGTAGCGCCGTACATCAACTCCTTGCCCGGTACGTACCGTCGGTCAATCTCCGGTACCTGCGAAGGAGGGGGCGACCCCTGCCGGGACGTGGTCGAAGCGGCCTGAGGGGGATGCGGTCGAAGTGCCGGGACGGACATCGAAATTCCGCTTAGGCTGGCGGCATTCCTAGGGAGAACCGGAGACAACGGTGCAATTCCACGACTCGATGATCAGCCTCGTCGGCAACACCCCGCTGCTGAGGCTCAACAACGTGACCGCCGGCATCAAGGCGACCGTCCTGGCCAAGGTCGAGTACTTCAACCCGGGCGGCTCCGTGAAGGACCGCATCGCGCTGCGCATGATCGAGGCGGCCGAGGAGAGCGGCGAGCTGCAGCCGGGCGGCACCATCGTGGAGCCGACCAGCGGCAACACCGGCGTCGGCCTGGCGATCGTGGCCCAGCAGAAGGGCTACAAGTGCATTTTCGTGTGCCCGGACAAGGTCTCCACGGACAAGATCAACGTGCTGCGGGCGTACGGCGCGGAGGTCGTCGTCTGCCCCACCGCCGTGGACCCGGAGCACCCGGACTCGTACTACAACGTCTCCGACCGGCTCGTCCGGGAGACGCCCGGCGCGTGGAAGCCGGACCAGTACAGCAACCCCAACAACCCGCGCTCGCACTACGAGACGACCGGTCCCGAGCTGTGGGAGCAGACGGAGGGGAAGATCACCCACTTCGTCGCCGGCGTCGGCACCGGCGGCACGATCTCCGGCACCGGCCGCTACCTGAAGGAGGTCAGCGACGGCAAGGTCCGCATCGTCGGCGCCGACCCCGAGGGTTCGGTGTACTCCGGCGGTTCGGGGCGGCCGTATCTCGTCGAGGGCGTCGGTGAGGACTTCTGGCCGACCGCGTACGACCAGAACGTGACCGACGAGATCGTCGCCGTGTCCGACAAGGACTCCTTCCAGATGACCCGGCGCCTCGCCAAGGAGGAGGGCCTGCTCGTCGGCGGCTCCTGCGGCATGGCGGTCGTGGCGGCCCTGAAGGTCGCGGAGGGGCTCGGCCCGGACGACGTGGTCGTGGTGCTGCTCCCGGACTCCGGCCGCGGCTACCTCTCGAAGATCTTCAACGACGAGTGGATGAACGACTACGGCTTCCTGGAGCAGCCCGGTGACGAGCCGCGCGTCGGCGACGTCCTGGAGCACAAGGAGGGCGGCATCCCGAAGCTGGTGCACATGCACCCGGAGGAGACCGTCGGCGAGGCCATCGACGTGCTGCGCGAGTACGGCGTCTCGCAGATGCCGATCGTGAAGCCGGGCGCGGGCCACCCGGACGTGATGGCCGCCGAGGTCATCGGCTCGGTCGTCGAACGCGAGCTGCTCGACGCCCTGTTCACCCAGCGTGCCTCGCTCTCCGACCCGCTGGAGAAGCACATGTCCGACCCGCTCCCGCAGGTCGGCTCGGGCGAGCCGGTGGCCGACCTGATGTCGGTGCTCTCCGCCACGACCGGCGCGGACGCGGCGATCGTCCTGGTCGAGGGCAAGCCGACGGGCGTGGTCAGCCGCCAGGACCTGCTCGCGTTCCTGGCCCGCGAGAAGGCCTGACGGCCGGAACTGGCAGGTACGGGCCCGGTGTTGGGGTTCGGGAAAACGGTACGAGCGCGACACGTCCGCGCAGCACCCGCTTAACACGGCTCCGGCACATTGGTGGATGTCGGCGCACAGGACTCCTCCGGAGCGGCTCCCGGACCTCCTGAACGCCTCGGACGCGAACCGCCGGTCCTGACCCGGCCCGCGTCCCCCGCGGGGACCGCCGTCGTCCCGCCCCCGGTCTCAGGGCCGGGGTGCGGCGGTCCCTGCGGCTTTTTGTTCCCCGCCCCGCCCCTTCCCGGCTGTATCGATGTGCGGCTGGCGCCGCGTGGCTCCGGCGGTGTCCGTCCGGCTTTCCCGCCGTCGTGACTGAGCGCGCAGGTCCCCGCGCCCCTTTCGGGGCGCGATCGCCGCAGGCTGGTCAGCTCACGTGGTCGGCCGTTGCCGGGGTCGGGGCGGGCTCCACGGACCGGCGCCCCCGCCCCGCCACCAGCCAGTACAGCGCCGCCGGCACCAGCAGGCCCACGATCCAGGAGATGTCCGCGCCGCCGAGCGGGGCGACCAGGGGGCCCGTGTAGAAGTGGGTGACCAGGAACGGGAGTTGGACGCCGATGCCGATGGCGTAGACCGTGAGCGCGTCCCAGCGCCAGGCGCCGTAGCGGCCGTTCGGGTCGGAGAGGGCCGGGAGGTCGTACTTTTCGCGGGAGATCAGGTAGTAGTCGACCAGGTTGATCGCCGACCAGGGCGTGAAGAAGGTCAGCAGGAAGAGCAGGAAGTCCTTGAACGCGGTGAGGAAGCTGTCCTTGCCGAGGAGGGCGACGGCCGTGCCCGCGACCATGATGAGCGCGATGTGGACGGCCCGGCCGCGCGGTGAGAGGACCCGCTGGCCGCGGAAGCCGCTGATGCTCGTCACGATCGACATGAAGCCGCCGTACGTGTTCAGGACGTTGATGGTGAGCTTGCCGAGCGCGATCACGAAGTAGAGGAGGGCCGCCACCAGGCCCCCGCCGCCGAGCCCCACCACGTACGACACCTGGTTGTCCATGAACGCGCCGCCCGCCGTCGCCGCGACGAGCACGCCGAACGCCATCGACCACTGCGAGCCGAGCGCCGAGCCGGACAGGGTCCACCAGAACGTGGCGCGGGTCGAGGTCGTACGCGGCAGATAGCGCGAGTAGTCCGCGACGTACGGGCCGAACGCCAGCTGCCAGGAGGCCGAGAGGGAGATCGCGAGCAGGAACATCGGCAGGTCGAAGTGCGCGTCGGCGAGGAGCGTCGCCAGGTCGGCGCGGTCCAGGAGGCGGATGCCGAGGTAGACGAAGGCGAGGGCGCAGATCACGCTGGCGGCGCGGCCGACGGCGTGGATCAGGCGGTAGCCGACGGCGGCCATGAGCCCGGAGACCGCGGCGAAGATCAGGATGCCGGGGGTCTCGCCGAGGTGCGTCAGCTCGCCCACGGCCTGCCCGGCGAGGACGCTGCCGGAGGCGAAGAACCCGACGTACATGAGGATGACGAGGAGCAGCGGCACCACGGCGCCGCGCACCCCGAACTGCGCGCGGGACTGGATCATCTGCGGCAGGCCGAGCTTCGGGCCCTGCGCGGAGTGCAGCGCCATGACGGCCCCGCCGAGCAGGTTGCCGACCGCGAGGCCGATGACCGACCAGACCACGTCGCCGCCGAAGACCACGGCGAGGGCGCCGGTCACGACGGCGGTGATCTGCAGGTTGGCGCCCAGCCAGAGGGTGAACTGGGAGAAGGCGGTACCGTGCCGTTCTTCGTCCGGGACGACGTCGATGGAGCGCTGCTCCAGGAGTGAGCCTGCCATTCGTCCTCCTGCGTCGGAGCTGCTGGAGCCGTGCGGCGGTGCCGTGTTGCTCGGCTGCATATCGTCATGCAGAGTTCTGGGTGGCTGAATATTTTGTCAATACCTCGGCGCGAAAACGCTGCTTACCCGGTTACGAAGGAGGGGGCCCGGTGACGGACAGTCCTGCCGCCCGGCTGCAACAGCTCTTCGAGGGGCACCGCCTCACCCCCACGCAGCGCCGGATCGCCCACTGCATGGTGCGGCGCGCCGCCGAGGTGCCGTTCCTGTCGAGCGTGGAGCTGGCCGAGCTCGCCGGCGTCAGCCAGCCCTCGGTGACGCGCTTCGCGGTGGCCCTCGGCTTCGACGGCTACCCGGCCCTGCGCCGCCACCTCCGCGAGGTCGCCCCGGCCGAACAGGCCCCGGGCGCCGGGGAGTTCAACGAGTACCAGCAGGCGGTCGAGGCCGAGATCGAGAACCTGCGGCACCTCGCCGCCGCCCTCGCCGACCCCGCGCCGGTCGAGCGGGCCGGCGAGCTCCTCGCCGCGTCCCGGCCGCTGCCCGTGCTCGGCCTGCGCGCGGCGGCCTCGCAGGCGTACGGCTTCGCCTACTTCGCGGCCAAGGTGCACCCGGACGTACGGCTCCTCGACGAGGGCGGCACGATGCTCGCCGACCGGATCGACGCCGCCGTACGCGCCGGGGCGACCGCGCTGCTCTGCTTCGCCCTGCCCCGGCACCCGCGCGAGGTGATCGAGACGCTCACCTACGCGCGGGCGGCCGGGCTCACCGTCGTGACGGTGGCGGACAGCGCCTTCGCCCCGGTCGCGAAGGTGTCCGACCTGCTGCTGCCCGCGGCCGTCGGCACGGGCCTCGCCTTCGACACGGCCTGCGCCCCGATGCTCCTCGGCCGCGTCCTCCTGGAGGCCATGGCCGACGCCCTGCCCGACGCCCAGTCCCGCCTGGAGGAGTTCGACACCCGGGCGGCGGAGCGGGGGTTGTTCGTCGAGTAGGCCCCGGGCTGCTACTCCTCCCTGCGGGCCTTCAGGACCGCCTTGTTGACGCCCCACAGCGCGATGCCGATGAGGAGCAGGACGCCGGCCCGGATGTAGACGTTCGCCGGCCGGTCCGCGAGCGGGCTGGCGAGGATCAGGGCCGTGATCGCGCCGAGGACCGGCAGGATCGTCGGCGTACGGAAGTGCTCGTGCTCGACGCGGTCCTTGCGCAGTACGAGCACCGCCACGTTGACCACCGCGAAGACGCAGAGCAGCAGGAAGGCCGTCGTGTCGCCGAGGCCCTCGATCTCGCCGGTGGAGACGAGGCCGATCGCGAGCAGCGAGACGAACACGATGCCGACGACCGGAGTGCGGCGGCGTTCCAGGACGCGTCCCATGGCCTTCGGCAGGATCCGCTCGTTGGCCATGCCGTAACAGAGCCGCGAGGCCATCATGATGTTGATCAGCGCCGAGTTGGCCACGGCGAACAGGGCGATCAGGGCGAAGAGTTTGTGCGGGAAGTCGATCCCGCCGGCCTTGACCACCTCGAGGAGCGGACCGCTGGAGCCGGCCAGCGTCTTCGTGTCGACGAGCAGTGACGACACCAGCGCGACCAGGACGTAGATCGTGCCCGTCACCGTGACGCCGATGAAGATCGCCTTCGGGAACGTACGGGTCGGGTCCTTCGTCTCCTCGGCCATGTTCACCGAGTCCTCGAAGCCGACGAACGCGAAGAAGCCGAGCGCGGTCGCGCCGAGGATGCCGGTCATCAGCGCGAAGCCCGTGCCGCCCGCCTCGAACTCGGTCAGGCGCGAGGGCTCCCCGCTCCCGGTGAGCACCGCGTACGCGCCGATCCCGAGGATGATCAGCAGGCCGGTCAGCTCGACCAGGGTGAGGACCACGTTCGTCTTCACCGACTCCGAGACGCCGCGCAGGTTCAGCGCCGCGAGCGCCACGATGAACAGGATCGCGATCAGCGTGGGCGGCAGGACGCCGGCCGTGAGCTCGTCGAGATAGTCGCCGCTGAACGCGCGGGCGGCGGCGCTCGCCGAGGACAGGCCTGAGCACATCACCATGAAGGCGACGATGAACGTGAGGAACGGGACCTTGAACGCCTTCTGGGTGTAGAGCGCGGCCCCGGCGGCCCTCGGGTACTTGCCGACGAGCTCGACGTACGAGGCCGCCGTCAGGATCGCCACGACGAAGCCGATGACGAACGGCAGCCACAGGGCTCCGCCGACCTTGCCCGCGACCTTGCCCGTGGTGGCGTAGATGCCGGTGCCGAGGATGTCGCCGATCACGAAGAGAATCAGCAGCTTCGGACCGATGGCCCGTTTGAGTGAGGGCTGCGAGGGCTCGGGTACCGGCCTCGCCGCTGTGGAGTCGGTGGTGGACATCTGTGGAAACCTCCCCCGATCGCTGAAGCGTCAGGTGGATGTTCTGCCCGTGCCGCGCACGGGGATGCGCGGCGGCCGTTTCTCAGAGGTTCTTCAGAGGTTCGGCAGCGGTTCTTCGAGGTTCGGCAGGGGTTCTTCGCGCCCCCGGGGGCCCGGCAGGGGTTCTTCAGTGTCGGGCCTCACCGTGCGTCGAGCACGTCGAGGGCCCGCGGGTGCTCGCCGCCGGACTCCGCCACGACCTCGTCGATCGTCTGCGGCCTGCGGATCGTCGCGAACCGCACCCCGCCGTCCGTCCCCGCGGAGAACCCGTGGATGCCGGGCCGGGCGAGGCTGTTGTACGCGTAGTGGTGGGCGAAGTAGTACGCGCCGGTGTCCAGGGCGGCCGCGATGTCGCCGGGTTCGAGGAGCGGCAGCGGCCGGTTCTCGGCGAGCAGGTCGCCCGCGAAGCAGGCGGGCCCGGCCACGTCCTGGGCGACGGCGCCCCCGGTCTTCGGCCGCCCCTCGGCGTCGTACGCGGCGATCCGCAGCGGCCAGGACTGCGGGGCGTAGACCGTGCGGGCGGCGAGCTGGGCGCCGGCGTGGGTGACGGCGATGCGGCGGTTGCCGGCGGCCTTGGTGTACTCGACGCGGGCGACGATCGTGCCGTGCTTGGCGAGCAGCGCCCGGCCGAACTCGGTGACCAGCGCGTACCGCCCGTCGAGCAGTCCCGGCACGGTGCGCTGCAGCAGCCGGGCGTACTCGGCGAACGTGGGCGACTCCGAGTCCGAGTCGAAGTTGACCGGCAGACCGCCGCCGATGTCGATCGTGTCGACCTGCCGCCGGCCCGCCGACCGGTTGATCTCCTCGGCCAGCTCGTACACCGTGCGGACGCCTTCGGCGAGCAGGTCGAGGGGGACGCCCTGGGAGCCGGAGTGGGTGTGGAGCCTGGTCAGCCAGGGCCGGTCGAGGAAGGCGCGGACGATCCACTCGCGCGCCCCGGTGTCCCGCAGGCCGACCCCGAACTTCGAGGTGGCGGTGGCCGTGGAGAGCGCGTCGATGGACCCGGCGCCGGTCTGCGGGTTGACGCGCAGGCCGATCGCGGAGCGGGTGGGCGCCGAGCGGGTCAGGTTGTCGAGGCGGGCCAGCTCCTGCGGGTTGTCCGCGTTGAGGGCGATGCCGAGGGCGAGGGCCTGGCGCAGCTCGGCCGGGGTCTTCGCGGGGGAGTCGAGCACGGTGTGCGAGGGCTTCACGCCGGCGGCGCGGGCCAGGGCGAGCTCGCCGGGGCTGGCCACCTCGGCGCCCAGGCCGGACTTCCGGAGCAGCCGCAGCACGGGCACGAGCGGGGCCGCCTTCACGGCGAAGGCGTGCAGCACCGGGGCGGCCGTGACCTCGGCGAACGCGGAGCGCAGGGCGGCGGCGGAGCGGCGGATGCCGACGACGTCCAGGAGGGCGGCGACCGGGGTGTCCGGGCCGACGACGCCCTGGGCGACGGCGGCGCGGACGGCGGCGTCGCGGCGGGCGACGGCTGCGGCGGCGGGGATGTCGGGGGAGATCGCCGTCGTGGCGTCCATGTCACCTATGGCCATGGCTCCATCCCATCATCGACGGCCGTCCGCTGCCGAGGCTCCCCCAGGGATTGACTAGGGATATTCATAAAGTCAGGATGTGAATAGGGATGTGTGTGTGCCGTGTGCCGTGTGGACGAGCCGCGGCACGGAGGAAGCAGCAGCGTCCGGAGAACGCGTCCGGAGGAAGCGTCCAGAGAAGAGGTAGCGATGTCAGGACCCCGCCCTGTCCGAGCGCCGCGCGGCACGGAGCTGAGCGCTCCGGGCTGGCAGCAGGAAGCCGCGCTGCGGATGCTGCAGAACAACCTCGACCCCGAGGTCGCCGAGCACCCCGACAAGCTCGTCGTCTACGGCGGCACCGGCAAGGCCGCCCGCGACTGGCGCTCCTTCGACGCCATGGTCCGCACCCTGCGCACGCTCAAGCAGGACGAGACGATGCTGGTCCAGTCGGGCCGCCCCGTCGGCGTCATGCAGACCCACGAGTGGGCCCCGCGCGTCCTGATCGCCAACTCCAACCTCGTCGGCGACTGGGCGAACTGGGAGGAGTTCCGCCGCCTCGAACAGCTCGGCCTGACCATGTACGGCCAGATGACGGCCGGCTCGTGGATCTACATCGGCACGCAGGGCATCCTCCAGGGCACGTACGAGACGTTCGCCGCCGTCGCCGCGAAGAAGTTCAACGGCACCCTGGCCGGGACCATCACGCTCACCGCCGGGCTCGGCGGCATGGGCGGCGCCCAGCCGCTCGCCGTCACCATGAACGACGGCGTCGCGATCTGCGTCGACTGCGACCCGCGCGCCATCGAGCGCCGCATCGAGCACAAGTACCTGGACGTGAAGGCCGACTCGCCCGCGCACGCGCTGCAGCTCGCCGTCGAGGCCCGGGACGCGCGCCGCCCGCTCTCCATCGGCCTGCTCGGCAACGCGGCCGACCTCTTGCCGCAGCTGCTCGCCGAGGGCGCGCCGATCGACATCGTCACGGACCAGACCTCCGCCCACGACCCGCTGTCCTACCTCCCGTCGGGAGTCGCCTTCGAGGACATGCAGACCTACGCGGCCAAGGACCCGGCGGGTTTCACGGACCGCGCCCGGGAGTCCATGGCCCGGCACGTCGAGGCGATGGTCGGCTTCATGGACGCGGGCGCCGAGGTCTTCGACTACGGCAACTCGATCCGCGGCGAGGCCCGACTCGCCGGGTACGAGCGGGCGTTCGCGTTCCCCGGCTTCGTACCGGCGTACATCCGGCCGCTGTTCTGCGAGGGCAAGGGGCCGTTCCGGTGGGCGGCGCTGTCCGGGGAGGCGTCCGACATCCACAAGACGGACAAGGCGATCCTCGACCTCTTCCCGGAGAACGAGTCGCTGGCCCGCTGGATCCGGATGGCCGGGGAGCGCGTGCACTTCCAGGGCCTCCCGGCACGCATCTGCTGGCTCGGCTACGGCGAGCGGGACAAGGCGGGCGAGCGGTTCAACGACATGGTCGCGAGCGGGGAGTTGCAGGCCCCGCTCGCCATCGGCCGCGACCACCTCGACTGCGGCTCGGTGGCCTCCCCGTACCGCGAGACCGAGGCGATGCTCGACGGCTCGGACGCCATCGCCGACTGGCCGCTGCTCAACGCCATGGTGAACGTGGCGTCGGGCGCGAGCTGGGTGTCCCTGCACCACGGCGGCGGCGTCGGCATGGGCCGCTCCATCCACGCGGGCCAGGTCACGGTCGCCGACGGCACGCCGCTCGCGGGCGAGAAGATCCGCCGAGTCCTGACGAACGACCCGGGCATGGGGGTCATCCGCCATGTCGACGCCGGGTACGAGACGGCGGAGGCGGTTGCTTCGGCCAAGGGCGTACGGGTTCCGATGCGAGAGGGAGAGCAGTGACGAACCCCGAGGCGACGCGCCCCGAAGGGGCGCGGGGAACTGCGCGGGCAACCACGACGAACGGGCAGCCGCCGACGGGCGCGGACTTCACGGCGATGTGGCGCGACCTGGCCCCCATCGGCCGCGACAAAGACACCCGCGGGTACCGCCGCTTCGCCTGGACCCCCGCGGACGCGGACTGCCGGGCCTGGTTCAAGGACCAGGCCGAACTCCGCGGACTCACCTACGAGTTGGACCGCAACGGCAACCAGTGGGCCTGGCTCGGCGACCCCGCCCAGGGCGACGCGGTCGTCACCGGCTCGCACCTGGACTCCGTCCCCGACGGCGGCGCCTTCGACGGCCCCCTCGGCGTCGTCTCCTCGTTCGCCGCGCTCGACGAACTCCGCCGCAGAGGAGCGCAGTTCACAAAACCGCTCGCCATCACCAACTTCGGCGACGAGGAGGGCGCCCGCTTCGGCCTCGCCTGCGTCGGCTCCCGGCTCGCCGCCGGACAGCTCACCGTCCCCGCCGCCCGCAGGCTCCGCGACGCGGACGGCGTCACGCTGCCCGAGGCGATGGAGAAGGCCGGGTACGACGCCACCGCGATCGGCCCGGACCCCGAACGCCTCGCCCGCATCGGCGCGTTCGTCGAGCTGCACGTCGAGCAGGGCCGCGCCCTCGACCTGTCCGGCGACCCGGTCGGCATCGCCAGCGCCATCTGGCCGCACGGCCGCTGGCGCTTCGACTTCCGCGGCGAGGCCAACCACGCGGGCACCACCCGCCTCGTCGACCGCCGCGACCCGATGCTCCCGTACGCGGAGACCGTGCTCGCCGCCCGGCGCGAGGCCCAACTCGCCCATGCCGTAGCCACGTTCGGGAAGATCGCGGTCGAGCCGAACGGCGTCAACGCCATCCCGTCGCTCGTGCGCGGCTGGCTCGACTCGCGCGCCGCCGACCAGGAGAGCCTCGACCAGGTCGTCGCGGGCGTCGAGAAGGCGGCCCGCGAGCACGCCGAACGGCACGGCGTCGACCTGAACGTCGTCCGCGAGTCGTTCACGCCCGTCGTCGAGTTCGAGCACGCCCTGCGCGACGAGCTCGGCGCGATCCTCGGGGCCGGCGCCGAACGCCCCGTGCCCGTCCTCGGCACCGGCGCGGGACACGACGCGGGCATCCTGTCCGGCTCGATCCCCACCGCCATGCTGTTCGTACGCAACCCCACGGGCGTCTCGCACTCCCCGGCCGAGTTCGCGGCCGAGGACGACTGCGTGGCCGGGGTGCTCGCACTCGCCGACGTACTGGAGGGCCTCGCGTGCCGATGACGACCTACTGGGCCGAGCACGCCTGGCTCGACACCCACGTCGAGCCCGGCGTCGCCCTCGACGTGACCGCCGACGGCCGGATCGGCGCCGTACGCAAGGGAGTCGAGGCCCCGCCGCCCGGCGCGGTCGTGCTGCGCGGCCTCACCCTGCCCGGCCTCGCCAACGCCCACTCGCACGCCTTCCACCGCGCGCTGCGCTCCACGGTGCAGGTCGGCTCGGGCACGTTCTGGACCTGGCGCGAGGTCATGTACCAGGTCGCGGCGAAACTCGACCCGGACACGTACTACACGCTCGCGCGGGCCGTGTACGCGGAGATGACGCTCGCCGGGATCACCGCCGTCGGCGAGTTCCACTACCTCCACCACGCGCCCGGCGGCACCCCCTACGCCAACCCCAACGCCATGGGCGAGGCGTTGATCGCCGCCGCCCGGGACGCGGGCCTGCGCATCACCCTCCTCGACACCGCCTACCTCTCCTCCGGCTTCGGCGCCGCCCCCGACCACCACCAGCTCCGCTTCAGCGACGGCACGGCGGACGCCTGGGCCGAACGCGCCTCCGCGCTCAAGGCCGGCGACGGGGTGCGGATCGGCGCGGCCGTCCACTCCGTACGGGCCGTCCCCGCCGGGCAGTTGGGCACGGTCGCGGCGTGGGCGCAGGAACGGGACGCACCGCTGCACGTCCACTTGTCCGAGCAGACCGGCGAGAACGACGCCTGCCGGGCCGCGCACGGCTGCACACCGGCGCGGCTGCTCTCCGACCACGGCGTGCTCGGCCCGCGCACCACCGGCGTCCACAACACGCACCTGACGGCCGGCGACATCGCGCTCATCGGCGACTCCGGCACCGGCACCTGCATGTGCCCCACCACCGAACGCGACCTCGCCGACGGCATCGGCCCCGCCGCCGACCTGCAGCGGCGCGGCTCCACGCTGTCCCTCGGCAGCGACAGCCACGCCGTGATCGACCTCCTGGAGGAGGCGCGGGCGATGGAGCTGAACGAACGCCTGCGCACCCGCACCCGCGGCCACTGGACGGCGGCCGCACTGCTGCGCGCCGCCACGGCCGACGGGCACGCGGCGCTCGGCTGGGACGACGCGGGCGCCCTGGAGGCGGGCCTGCACGCCGACTTCACGACGATCGCCCTCGACTCGGTCCGTACGACGGGGGTGCTGCCGCGGCTCGGGGCGGAGGCGGCGGTCTTCGCGGCGACGGCGTCGGACGTCCGCCACACGGTGGTCGGTGGCCGCCATGTCGTACGGGACGGGGCCCATGAGCTGGTCCCGGACGTGCCGTCGGCGTTGGAGGAGGCGATTGCTGCCCTGCGCGAGTAGCGCTCTTTCGTCCCCCACCCCGCCCCTTCCCGAAAGTCCTGCCGGACGGGCCTCCTCGAACGCCGGAGGGGCTCAACCTGAGCCCCTCCGGCGTTCGAGGAGCACCGAGAGGAACCCATGAGCACCACCACCCTCATCACCAACATCACCAACCTCGTCACCAACGACCCCTCCCTGGGCGAAGGCCCGCTCGGGCAGATCCAGGACGCCGCCGTCGTGCTGGAGGGCGAGCGGGTGGCGTGGGTGGGCCCCGCCAGGAACGCCCCCGACGCCGACCGCGCGCACGACGCGCAGGGCCGCGCGGCCATCCCCGGCTTCGTCGACTCCCACTCCCACCTCGTCTTCGCCGGCGACCGCACGCAGGAGTTCAACGCCCGTATGGAGGGCCGGAGTTACTCCGCCGGCGGCATCCGTACGACGGTCGCCGCGACCCGCGCCGCCACGGACGAGGAGCTGGAGGCCAACCTCGTCCGGCACCTGCGCGAGGCGGCTCGGCAGGGCACCACGGTCTTCGAGACGAAGTCGGGCTACGGCCTGACCGTCGAGGACGAGGCCCGCGCCCTGCGCATCGCCGCCCGCCACACCGACGAGGTCACCTTCCTCGGCGCGCACATCGTCTCCCCGGACTTCGCCGACGACCCGGCCGCATACGTGGAGCTGGTCACCGGCGAGATGCTCGACGCCTGTGCGCCGCACGCCCGTTGGGTCGACGTGTTC
The DNA here is from genome assembly GCF_046098215.1 of Streptomyces sp. Da 82-17. NCBI lineage: Bacteria > Bacillati > Actinomycetota > Actinomycetes > Kitasatosporales > Streptomycetaceae > Streptomyces > Streptomyces sp. Da 82-17. Next base: position 63,955 of record NZ_JBJURH010000017.1, on the reverse strand, counting down.
TGCGAGAAGGGCGCCTTCGACGGCGACCAGGCCCGCGCCGTCCTGACCGCGGGCGCCGCCAAGGGCCTGCACCCGCGCGTGCACGCCAACCAGCTGTCGTACGGCCCGGGCGTGCAGCTCGCCGTGGAGCTGGACGCGGCCAGCGCCGACCACTGCACGCACCTCACCGACGCGGACGTGGACGCGCTCGCGAACGGGAGCACCGTCGCGACGCTGCTGCCCGGCGCCGAGTTCTCCACCCGCGCCGAATGGCCGGACGCACGCCGCCTGCTGGACGCGGGCGCCACGGTCGCGCTGTCCACGGACTGCAACCCGGGCTCGTCGTACACGTCGTCGATGCCGTTCTGCATCGCCCTGGCGGTACGGGACATGGGGATGACGCCGGACGAGGCGCTCTGGGCGGCCACGGCGGGCGGTGCGCGGGCGCTGCGCCGCACCGACGTCGGCCGGATCGCCCCGGGCGCCCGCGCCGACCTGGCGCTGCTCGACGCCCCGAACCACGTCCACCTCGCCTACCGGCCGGGCGTGCCGCTGGTCCGCGAGGTCTGGCAGAAGGGCACGCTGCTGGGCTGAGCAGAAGGCCCGTACAACGCCGAGGCGGCGGTGGCGGCGGCGCTCCACGAATGAGAGCGCCCCCGCCACCGCCGCCGCTGGCGTGCGTGGCACGAGGTACTGCGTCACTGCTCGGGCGAGGTCACTCCTCGACCGTCAGCCCCTTGCGCAGCCGTACGAGCGTGCGCGAGAGCAGGCGGGAGACGTGCATCTGCGAGATGCCCAGTTCGTCGCCGATCTCGGACTGCGTCATGTTCGCCACGAACCGCAGCGAGAGGATCTTCCGGTCGCGCGGCGGGAGTTCGGCGATCAGCGGCTTCAACGACTCGACGTACTCGATGCCTTCGAGCCCGTGGTCCTCGTAGCCGATGCGGTCCGCGAGCGCGCCCTCGGAGTCGTCCTCCTCGGGCTGTGCGTCCAGGGAGCTCGCCGTGTAGGCGTTGGACGCGGCCATGCCCTCGACGACCTCGTCGTTCGAGATGCCGAGGCGCTCCGCCAGCTCGGTGACCGTGGGTGCGCGGTCGAGCTGCTGGGCGAGTTCGTCGCCGGCCTTGGCGAGGTCGAGGCGCAGCTCCTGGAGCCTGCGCGGAACGCGCACCGACCAGCTGGTGTCGCGGAAGAAACGCTTGATCTCGCCGACGATGGTCGGCATCGCGAAGGTCGGGAACTCGACGCCGCGGCTGAGCTCGAAGCGGTCGATGGCCTTGATCAGACCGATCGTGCCGACCTGGATGATGTCCTCCATCGGCTCGCTGCGGGAGCGGAACCGGGAGGCGGCGAACTTGACCAGGGCGAGGTTGAGTTCGACGAGCGTGTTGCGTACGTACGCGTACTCGTGCGTGCCTTCCTCGAGCGTTTCGAGGCGCCCGAAGAGGGTCTTGGACAGGGCCCTTGCGTCCAGCGGGCCGACTTCGTCGTACGGGGGGATCTCGGGGAGTTCCGGCAGATCCGTGAGCTCGTCGACGGCGGCGGCGGAGTCGGGGCCGGTCGCGGCCTCCAGGACGTCCGTGCCGTCCACGGCCGCACCGTGCAGGGCGTCGCCGAGGGCGTCGCCGTCGTGCAGGGGTTCCGCGGCCTCGCCGCGGGGGGCCGGGAGCGTGTGGAGCTCGTTCTCGAAGTGGTCCGGTGAAGGTTTCGACGTCGCGTTGCGGGTAGGCGATGCGTCGAGCCGGGGTGACATGAAGTCCTCCATCGTTCTCGGCATATGGCTGCCGATGCCAATACGTGCACTACGGTGTGCGGCGCCTCCAAAGCCGGCGTGTTTGATTGCTGTCCTTACTAGGCCTACCCGCTTCCGGCTGCCGCTTGCAAGTGGCTTACCTGGGCTTTTGTCCGTTTTCGGGGGGATGTTCGGGTACCCGGCGGCGTAGGGAAGGCGTAGGCTTTCCGGGCGTCAGACCACCAGCTCGAGACCTGCGGAAGAGAGACGGCATGGACCGCCAGACGGTCGGCAGCGCGAACCGGGGCCGGCTTCGGGTCGAAGTGCGCAACGACGGTGAGAGCGCCGTCGTGACGCCGGTGGGTGAGCTCGATCACCACACCGCGGATCTGCTGCGCGAACCCTTGGAGAACTGCCTTGACCAGGGACGTTCTCGCCTCGTCGTCGACTGCTCACGGCTGGAGTTCTGCGACTCCACCGGACTCAACGTCCTGCTCGGCGCCCGCCTCAAGGCGGAGGCGGCGGGCGGCGGCGTCCACCTCGCGGGGATGCTTCCGGTGGTCGCCCGGGTCTTCGAGATCACCGGTGCGGAGGCCGTCTTCACGGTGCACGAATCCGTCGAGTCGGCCCTGGCCGACTGACCGTGCGTGAGGTGCGGCACGCTCACCCCAAGAGTTGTCGCACCGTGACCTGCGCTGCCTCTGTGTGATCGGCACGTAACCCGCATCACACGGCCCGAAGTCAAGAAGTGGGTGTTCTCACCGATCGGCCGGGCAGGAGACTGCTGGATCTGTTGAATGCCGGCGGGAGCAGAACCGCTTCTGCCGCAGTCATCGTCCCGAGTACTGAGTCCTACGACCACAACCAGGGCACTCGACCCGCGAGCGCCCCGCAGAGCCTCGACCCGAGTGCTCGACCCGACATGTTGTCCCGACAGATCGAGCGGATCGGCGGATCGAACAGATCCGGCACAGATCTCAAGACTGGTGAATCGGTGAGGTGAAGCGCTGATGAGCACCACCCGGCCCTTCTCGCCGGGCGACCGCGGCCCGGAGCCGGGAGCCACCGGTGAGGTGGGCGAACCGGCCGGCGCGCCCACGCCGCGCCAGGTCCGCAAGCTCAGCCTCGACGGCGCCAGCGGCGTCGTGCCGATGGCCCGTGACTTCACCCGGCAGGCGCTCTACGACTGGGGCTGGCTGCCCGCCGCCGGCGCCGACCAGCGCGCGGCCGCCGAGGATGTCCTGCTCGTCGTCTCCGAACTCGTCACCAACGCCTGCCTGCACGCCGACGGCGCCAGCGAGCTCTGGGTCGGCTGCGACAACAAGGTGCTCCGCCTGGAGGTCTCCGACCGCGGTGCGGGCCAGCCCTCCCCGCGCACTCCGCACCGCGCGGGGCGGCCCGGCGGCCACGGCATGTTCATCGTGCAGCGGCTCTGCCTGGACTGGGGCGTCGTACGCGTACCCGGGCAGCCGGGCAAGACGGTCTGGGCCGAACTGGCCGCGCCCGCCTAGGCCGTAGGCCTCACGTCGGCCTCGGCGTGCCTGGCCCGTAGGCCTCCCGTCGGCCTCCGTCCGGCGGGACTCCCCAGGGCCCCCAAGGGTTACCGCTGGTTCGCGGGATCCTCGCGGCGCCCCCTCCGTACCCCCTCGACAGCCCGAGATCCGGGCTGTCTTTTGTCTTCCCTCCACAAGGTCCCCGGCGTACCTTGAGCGCCCGATCTGATGTGCCGTCAGGAACTGTCGGTGACGCACGGGCAGTTGGAAGAGGGGAACTCAAGGTGCCGAACCCGAAGAGCCCGGGCAGCCCGGGGAGCCCGAAGACGCATTCCGCAGGCGGCCGGTCGACGGGCAGGCGCTGTGCCGCCCTCGTGGGGGCCGCCGCCCTGGCCGGATCGGCGGTGCTGCTCGCCGCGCCCGCCGCGCACGCGGAGGTCGTGGACGTCGACTACCAGTGCAAGACGCCGATCGGAAACAAGGGCGCCGTCTCGCCCATCGACATCAAGGCCGTCGAGAGCGGCGGCGCGCACAAGCTCACCATGTCGTTCCAGAAGGGCGTCTCGTCCAGCCCGGTGGAGCTCGGCAAGGGCGCGATGAAGCCGAGCGCGCTGATCAAACTGGGCGGCGCGGACAGCGGCACCGTGCCGGTCTCGGGCCCGCCCAACGCGGAGGCGATCCCCGCCAACACCCCCATCAAGATAAGCGACTTGACGGGTACGTACACGCCGAAGAAATCCGGCAAGGTCACCTTCACCGCGTCCACGCTGACGATCAAGGCGATGGGCACGACGACCACGTGCACGCCCAAGAACAACCCGAAGCCCTCCCTCACCCTCGACGTGCAGGCGGCCGGTGGCAGGGGCTCGTCGGGCGGCGAGGAACTCCCGCAGACGGGCCCGGAGGACTCGGCGGTCGCGCTCGGCACGCTGGGCGGAACGGTGGTGCTCGTCGGCGCGGCGGGCGTCCTGTGGCTGACCCGCAGGGGCCAGGCGGTACGGGGCTAGGGGTCGGGCGGCCGGTCCGTATCCGTCGACCGCCGCACCGCCCCCGGCCTCCGGCCTGGTCCTCAAGCGCCGGACCGGCTGCCCCCCCCGACCTTCGCGTACGTACGCCCCGAACACCCCGCACCGCCCCAGGAGTCGCCCATGCCGCCCCTCCTCCCACGCGTTGCCGTCGTCGTTCTCCTCCTCGCCGGGGGCCCGGCCGTGCTGCCCGGGTCGCCGGCGTACGCCGAGCGCGGCGGCGACTGGTCGCTCGCGCCCGCCGGAGGGCAGGACGGGCGGCCGTACTTCTACCTGGAGGGGGCGCCCGGGGCCGTCCTGGAGGACACCGTCACCGTGACCAACCCGGGCGACCGCGCCCGGACCGTCCGACTGCGCGGGGCCGACGCCCGCAACGACGCCGACGGATCGTTCGCGATCGAGGCCGACGGGAAGTCGCGGGACGGCGGGGCCTGGATCAGGCTCGCCGAGCAGAAGGTGACGGTGCCGCCGCGCACCCGGGCCGAGGTGCCGTTCACGGTGACCGTGCCGGACGGGGCGGTGCCGGGCGACCACCCGGCGGCGATCGTGGCGAGCGGCGCGGGCCGCACCAGCGGCGTACGGCTGCATCTGCGGGTCGGCGGGCCCACCCTGTCCGCGCTCACCGTGGAACGCGTCCGGCTCGCCGACGACGGCCGCCGCATCACGTACGACCTGGTCAACCGGGGCAACACTGTGCTCGCCCCGAAGCTCGCGGTACGGGCCGACGGGCTGTTCGGCGAGGCCCTCGACCGGGCCCCGCGCGGGCTGCCCGTCGAGCTGCTGCCCGGCCGTCGGGTCACCCTCAGCGAACCGTGGCCGGACGCGCCCGCCCTCGACTCGGTCGACGTGCGGCTGACGGCGACAGCGCAGGGCGGCGCCCGCGACACGGCTGTCGCCTCGGCCACGTTCGTGCCATGGGGCGCGATGGCGGGCCTGGCCGGCGCGCTGACCGCACTCGCCGCGGGCGCCCGGTGGCTGCGCGGACGCCGGGACCGCGAGCCCGACAAGGCCGAACCACCGCAGAACGACCGCGAGTTGACGGGAGCGGCAACGTGAACGCCAGGACGACCCCCCGACCCTGCCGAACCACGACCACACGCCGGGTGGGCTGGGCGGCACGGGTGTTCCGGTCGGGCGGGGCTGCACGGGCGTTCGTCCTCCTCCTCGCGGTCGCCCTCGCGTTCGTCCTGGTCGTCCCTGCCGCGCCGGCCGCGCAGGCCGCCGTGCGGGACGATGCGGATCGGCCCGGTGTCGAGTTGTCCGCCGAAGAGGCCGGGAAGGGCGGGGACGTCACCGTCAGCGGGGACGGGTGGCCGGGCAAGGCGCTGCTGATGCTGTTGATCTGCGGGCAGGCCGAGGGCGAGGCGGAGCCTGTGGGCGGGACCAACGCCTGCGCCAACGCCGACGGCCGGGCCGTCACGACGGACGGCGACGGGACGTTCCGTAAGAAGCTCCCCGTCGCCGAGCCGCCCGTGGCCTGCCCCTGCGTCGTCCGGGTGGCGACGGTGACCGGTGAGAAGGCCGCCGCGCAGGCCGCGTTCACGGTGGCCGGGCATCCGGTGAAGGAGATCCCCGAGCAGCCCGCCGGCGGCAAGCTCGCGGTGCTCGCCTCGACCCGCCTCGAAGGGTCGAGCAACATCCTGACCTGGTTCGGCGCCCCCGCGAGCCGCACCCTCGTGCTGACCGTCGGCAATCTCGGCTCGGCGCCCGTGAAGGACCCGGTCTTCAAGGTCGGCACCGCCCACGGGGTGTTCGCCCCGCAGTGGGAGGAGCAGCAGTGGCGCGGCACCCTCGCCCCCGGCCGGAAGGCGCAGGTCGAGCTGCCGGTCCAGCTCGCCCCGGGGGCCTACGGCGACTACGTCGTGTCGCTGCGGTACGGCGGCAAGGTGCTCGCCGAGCAGCCCTGGGACGTGGGCCGGCCGTGGGGCGTGACGCTGTTCTGGATCCTGCTCTGTCTGGTCGTGCCCGCCGCCGTCTTCCGGATCGGCCTGGCGGTCGTCGACCGGGTCCGCCCGCGCACCGCCCGTGCGGGTGCCCAACACGCCTGGCGTGTACGGGAGTTGGCGAAGTCGCGGCTGCCCCGCGGGCGGGCGGGACGCACGGACGAGGCGGCGGCGCGGGCCACCGCCGCGCACGGCACCACGGCCGCGTTGCCGTGGTTCACCCCGGACTCGGCTCCGGGCGCACCAGGAGCACCGCACCGGCTCTCCGCACCGCAAGAGGACCGACCGACGGCACCAGGGAAGGGAAACACGTGACCACTCAACGGAGAGCGAGTGCGCTCGGTGTCGCGCTCATGCTCGGCGGCGCGGGGATCGTCCTCGCCGCGAGTCCGGCGCAGGCCGCCGAGACCGCGTACAAGACGGAGTGCATACCCCCGGCGATCTCCGGGATGGACCCGGTGCACGGCACCACGAAGGTGGAGATCGTGGCGCCGGCCGAGGCGAAGGTCGGCGACGAGGTCGAGGTGGTGTGGAAGACCACGCAGGCCGCGTCGAAGAACCCCGACGTCATCGACCTGGAGAAGGACACCGTCAAGCCGACCGGCACCGTGAAGGTCGGCGGCGCGCAGACCGCCGACCTGGCGATGGAGGGCGAGCGGAAGAACCCGCCGATCAAGAAGAACAGCCCGATGGTGCTGTCCGACATGAAGGGCAAGTTGAAGCTGACGGCGCCCGGCGAGGTCACGCTGACCCCGGACGCGTACAACATCAACGTCAGCAAGCCGATGTCGACGGACACCAAGTGCAGCCCGGAGGAGGCGGTGCAGTCCGCCCACACCATCAAGGTCTCGGGCGGCGGCCCCGGCGGGGTGACGGGCGGGCTGCCGACGACACCGCCGACCGGCCTGCCCACGGGCCTGCCGACCGGGCTGCCCACCGGCGGCGCGGCGGGCGGCGGCGACGCGGGCGGCTCGGACTCGGGCGGCGGCGACAGCGGCGGAAGCGCGGGCGGGGGCGACTCCGGCGGCTCGACGGGCGGTGACTCCGGCGGCGGGAGCGGCCAGGCGGACTTCAAGGGCAAGGAGGTCCAGGTCCCGTACAAGTGCAAGACGCCCATCGGCGACAAGGAGGCCACGTCGCCCGTGCAGATCGACGCGGCGAAGAGCGGCGGGAACTTCGACCTCACCGTGAAGTTCAAGAAGTCCGTGATGGACAGCCCCGCCGACATCCCGAAGGACTCGGTCAAGCCGTCGATGGAGGTGAAGCTCGGCGGCGCCGACAAGGGCACCGTGCACGTGGAGGGGCCCACCAACAAGGAGGCGATCAAGTCCGGCGACCCGATCGAGATCCCGGACCTGAAGGGCACGTACAAGCCGGGCGCCGACGGCAAGTCCACGCTGTCGCCGGGCGTCCTCACGGTGAAGGCCCTCGGCACGACGACCACCTGCACCCCGGCCAGGACCGAGGTCTCCCTGGAGCTGGACACCTCGGCGCAGCCGGGCGGCGCGGCGGGCGGCTCGGGTTCGGGCTCGGCGGGCGGCTCGTCCGGCGGCGGCCTCGCGGAGACCGGCGCGAGCGACGACGGGGCGCTGCGCGCGCTCGGCCTGGTCGCCGGGACGGTGATCCTGCTCGGCGGCGCGGTCTTCACGTTCATGCCGCGCCGGTTCGCCACGGGCCTCGCGAGCGTCCGCAGGCGCTAGCCGCCCCCTCCGCGCGGGCGGGCCCCTCCGCGCGGGCGGGCCCGCCTCGACCGGCCGGTCCCGCCCGCGAGTTGGGCGTACGTATTCGGGCGGGGCGGAGGCTCAGGCGTGTGTGCGCAGCCAGCGCAGCACGGAGCGGCGGATGCCGGGGTCGTCCAGGAGCTTCGCCCCGTGCGCCGAGCCCGGCACGACGCGCAGCCGGGTGTCCTCGCTCCCGGCGACGCTCTGCGCGACGGACAGGTCGTGGGAGTGCGTCGACGGCACGAAGTCGTCGGCCGAGTGCAGCAGGAACAGCGGGGCGTCCTCCTCGCCGGAGGCGTGCGTACGGGCCGCCATGTCCGCCCAGCGCAGCCAGCAGCGGCGCCCCTGCCGTTCCGGGTCGCAGCCGGCGAGCCTGCGGGCCTCCCGGCGGAGCCGTCGCCGGTCCCGGTCGGCGTCGGCGCGGGCCCCGTCGACCCAGGCGCGGTACGGCGTGGCCACCGGGGAGAGGGCGACGACGCCGCGGACCCGGGACTTCCCGGCGCCGTACGTCCCGGCGACCGTGGCGATCTGGCCGCCCGCCGACGAGCCGAGGAGCAGCGGGCGGGCGCCGCCGTTGCGGTCGGCGACCCAGCGCAGGGCGGCCACGGCGTCGTCGCGCTGGGCGTCCCAGGTGGCGTCGGAGTTGAGCCGGTAGTCGGCGTCGTACACCCGGAAGCCGCGCTCGGCGAACCAGCGGGCCCAGTCGCTCCAGTCGGTGTCGTCGGCCCAGAAGCCGCCGTGCAGGATCACGAGGGCGGGCCCCTTCGTGCCGTACACGGTGATGGTCTGGCGGGGGTGCTGCCCGTACGCGTAGCCCCGTACCGCGGGACCGGGGGAGGCCTGGACGGCGACCGAGCTGCCGGAGAGCAGCGTTCCGCAGACGGCGAGGGCGAGCAGGGCGCGGCGCATGGCGTGATGCTGCCCTCCGGCCGGGTGCGGACCGACCAGAAACGGCGGAGGGCCACCGCACCGAGTGGTGCGGCGGCCCTCCGTTCGACCCAGTGGGCGGTCCGATTCGAACCGGCCGCCCTCATCGGGGGACGGGCGTCAGCGGACGTTGCCCATCAGTGCGATGACCTTCTTGCGGTACGTGAAGATCCCGAGACCGGCGAGGCAGGCCACGGCCGCCTCGGCGGCGACCACCGGCCAGGTGTTGAGGTCGACGCCGCCGATGGACAGGAGGCTCATCACGGAGTCACCGGCGGTGACGGCGAGGAACCAGACACCCATCATCTGCGAGGCGTACTTGGCCGGGGCCAGCTTCGTGGTCACGGACAGGCCGACCGGGGAGAGGCAGAGCTCACCGATGGTCTGCGCCAGGTAGATGGAGACCAGCCACATCGGGCTGACCTTCGTACCGTCGCCGGCCATCAGCATCGGCACGACGAAGATGAAGAACGAGACGCCGATCAGCCACAGGGCCATGGCGAACTTGACCGTGGTGCTGGGCTCCTGGTTCTTACGGGCCAGCCACAGCCACACCCAGGCCAGGACCGGGGCGAGCGCCATCACGAACAGCGGGTTCAGCGACTGGAACCAGGTGGCCGGGAAGTCGATGCCGAAGACCTGGCCGGAGGTGGAGCCCTTGCCGAAGACGGAGAGCGTCGAGCCCGCCTGGTCGAAGATCATCCAGAAGATCGCGGCGACGGCGAAGAACCAGATGTAGCCGCTCATCTTGGACTGCTCGGTGGTCGTCAGCTCCTTGTCGCGCTTGATGCGGACGAGGACGGCGATCGGGATGATCAGGCCGATGAGCGCGAGCGGGACCAGCGCCCAGTTCAGGGTGAACGCGCCGAGCGCCACGACTCCGCCGTAGAAGACGGCGGCGACGACGACCGCGATCAGGGACTTCAGCAGGACGCCCTTGCGCTCCGCCGGGGTCAGCGGGTTCGGGACCTCGCTGCTGCGCGGGTTGAGGTGCTTGGTGCCGAGCAGGAACTGGATCAGGCCGAGCGCCATGCCGACGCCGGCGAGCGCGAAGCCGACGTGCCAGTTGACGGTCTCGCCGACGGTGCCGATGACCAGCGGGGCCACGAAGCCGCCGATGTTGATCGACATGTAGAAGACGGTGAAGCCGCCGTCCCGGCGCGGGTCGTCCGGGCCGTCGTAGAGCTGGCCGACCATCGTCGAGATGTTGGCCTTCAGCAGACCGGAACCGGCCGCGACGAGCGCCATGCCGACGAAGAACATCGCCTGGCCGGGCAGCGCGAGCGTGAGGTGACCGGCGATGATCACGACGCTGGCGATCGTGACGGTCTTGCGCGGACCCCAGACCCGGTCGCCGAACCAGCCGCCGGGCATGGCGAGCAGGTACACCATCGCCAGGTACACGCCGTAGATAGCCGTCGCCGTGGCCATCGTCATGGCGAGGCCGCCGCCGTGGATGCCTTCCTTGCTGCCGTCGGCACCGCCCGAGATCAGGTAGTACACGAGGAGAGCCCTCATGCCGTAGAAGCTGAAGCGCTCCCACATCTCGGTCATGAAGAGAGTGGCCAGGCCGCGGGGGTGGCCGAAGAAGGTCTTCTCGGCGCCGGGGGTACCGGCCGAGTCCTTCGTCAGGCTGGACGCCATGGGTGTTCCTTCTACGCTCGGGGAAGCGCCGCGCAAGCGCACGCGCGCCCGGGTGGGGGTGGCCGGCACAGCGCGCGGTGGCGCGGGAGACGGCTAACGGTCAATCACTAGCTGGATCACTAGCTGGAGACTGAACAGTCAGTGCCCGTACACCGCGGTTCAGGGGCGGAGCGGAACTCCGGAATTTCCGCAATGTACGCAAGGGCGTTGACACTCCATTACGGCATCTTAAAGCGGGCTATGTGAAGACCTTGAGAGATGGATCACAGGGATCGATGGAACCATGCCCGCGAATTCGAAGGTAATGCGTGGACTTTCCGCCCATAGCCGCAGGGCCGTAAGTCCCGGCCCCGCCCGCCCTTGGTCCCGCCGCCCCGGCCGTGGCCCGATCCACCCGATCCGCCCAAGTCGGCGCTGTGGCGCGGATTACCATCACTGCATGACCCGTGTACTGCTCGCCGAGGACGACGCATCCATCTCGGAACCACTGGCCCGCGCCCTGCGCCGCGAGGGGTACGAGGTGGAGGTGCGGGAGGACGGGCCGACCGCCCTCGAGGCCGGGCTCCAGAACGGCTCCGACGGCGTCGACCTGGTGGTCCTTGACCTCGGCCTGCCCGGCATGGACGGTCTGGAGGTGGCCCGCCGGCTGCGCGCCGAGGGGCACACGATCCCGATCCTGATCCTCACCGCCCGCGCGGACGAGGTGGACACGGTGGTCGGCCTGGACGCCGGCGCCGACGACTACGTGACGAAGCCGTTCCGCCTCGCCGAGCTCCTCGCCCGGGTGCGGGCCCTGCTCCGCCGCGGCGCCGCCGAGCCCGTCCAGGCCCCGGCCACGCACGGCGTCCGCATCGACGTCGAGTCGCACCGCGCCTGGATGGGCGAGGAGGAACTGCAGCTCACGGCGAAGGAATTCGACCTCCTGCGCGTCCTGGTCCGGGACGCGGGCCGGGTCGTCACCCGCGACCAGCTGATGCGCGAGGTCTGGGACACGACGTGGTGGTCGTCCACGAAGACCCTCGACATGCACATCTCCTGGCTCCGCAAGAAACTCGGCGACGACGCGGCGAACCCGAGGTACATCGCGACGGTCCGCGGGGTGGGCTTCCGCTTCGAGAAGAGCTGAGCCTCATCGGGTACGGGGGTTCCCACTGGAGCCCGTCCGGCGATTGAGGACGAGGCCGCAGGCCGATCGACGGCGCCCACGTCAAGGGCAACCAGAACACCCCCGTAAGACACCGCACCCCCCGGAGAGAACATGCGGCGCCGTCTGATCAACTCCACCCTCGCCGTGGTCCTCGTCGTGATCGCCGTCTTCGGGGTCTCCCTGGTGATCGTCGAGACCCGCACCATCACCGCCGGCGCCCAGGAGCGCGTCGAGTCCGAGGCGGGCCGGCTCGTCGCGATCGTCGACAGCCGCCTGATGGCCGCCGACCGCATCACCGAAGGCGTACTCCAGGACCAGGTCGGCACCGAGCGGTACGCGCGCATCGAGATCCCGGAGCGCGCCCCCATCGAGATCGGCTCCAAGCCCGCGGGCGACGTCATCCAGGCCACCGCCACCGGCGAACAGGGCGAGACCGTGACCGTCCAGGAGCCCCGCTCCGCCGTGACCGGCGAGGTCGGCCGCACCATGCTCATGATCGGCCTGGTCGCCCTGCTCGCCGTGATCGCCGCCGTACTCCTCGCCCTGCGCCAGGCCAACCGGCTCGCCTCCCCGCTCACCGACCTCGCCCAGACCGCCGAACGCCTCGGCTCCGGCGACCCGCGCCCCCGGCACCGGCGGTACGGAGTGCCCGAACTCGACCGCGTCGCGGACGTGCTCGACAGCTCGGCCGAGCGGATCGCGCGGATGCTCACCGCCGAACGCCGGCTCGCCGCGGACGCCTCCCACCAGCTGCGCACCCCGCTGACCGCGCTGTCCATGCGTCTGGAGGAGATCACGCTCACCGACGACCCGGAGACGGTCAAGGAGGAGGCGACGATCGCGCTGGCGCAGGTCGAGCGCCTCACCGACGTCGTCGAGCGGCTGCTCACCAACTCCCGCGACCCGCGCACCGGCTCCGCCGTCACCTTCGACCTGGACGAAGTCGTCACCCAGCAGATCGCCGAGTGGCTGCCCGCCTACCGCAGCGCCGGCCGCGCCCTCGTCCGCTCCGGCAAACAGCACCTGATGGCGACCGGCACGCCCGGCGCGGTCGCGCAGGTGCTGGCCGCGCTGATCGAGAACTCGCTGATGCACGGCGGCGGCACCGTCGCCCTGCGCACCCGCGTCACCGGCAACCAGGTCGTCATCGAGGTGACCGACGAGGGCCCCGGCGTCCCGCCCGAGCTCGGCGCGCGGATCTTCGAGCGCACCATCAGCGGCCGCAACTCCACCGGCATCGGCCTCGCCGTGGCCCGCGACCTCGCCGAGGCGGACGGCGGACGCCTGGAGATGCTGCAGCAGAAGCCGCCGGTCTTCGGCCTGTTCCTGTCCCGCTCCCGCCCCGAGCCCGGCGACCGCGCGGAACACGAGCCGACGGTCCGCTGAACCCCGGCAGGGCCCCTACGGGTTCAGTTGACCCGCTGGTGATGCCGCCGCTGCTCCCGCTCCAGATGCCGCACACCCGTGCTCCCCGACGGGACGGGCGCGCCGCCCGACCCGCTCCTGGCCGACGGCGCCGGGGCGCTCTCCGACCTCAGGAACGATTCGGCATGCGCCACCGTCTCCCGGGCGGGCAGCGCCTTGAACACCCAGGTGCGGTACGACCAGAAGCGGAACAGCGTCGCGATGCCGATGCCGAGGAACTTGAAGACGTTGCTCTGCAGCCGGCTGTCCCAGCCGAACCCGTACGTCGCCGCGTAGAGCACGCCGTTCTCGATCACCAGGCCGACCACGGAGAACAGCAGGAAGAGCGTCATCTCCTTCGTACGACCGCTCTTGTCCCGGTCCCGGTACGTGAAGTAGCGGAAGCCGATGTAGTTGCAGCCGATCGCGACGACCGTGGCGATGATCGAGGCCCGGACCACCGGGATCTCCGTGGTGTTGCGCACGAGGTTGAACACCCCGAGGTTCACCAGCGTGCCGATCCCGCCCACCACGCCGAACTTGGCGATCTCTCGGATGAGCTGATCCAGTCGCACGCGCAGCGCGCCCCGCTCACTCATGGTGACGCTCAGCCCCGTCCGTTCGGTGGTCGGCCTCTCGGATAACGCGTTCATGCTAACCAGCGCGCCCATCCGGTGCCCGGCCTGTGGACAACCCGCGCACACGGTGTGACGCGCGTAGCCCTTCCGCCGCAGGCCGAGCGGGCCCCGCTGCTGTGAGATGTGACGCAGGACTCGTGGCTCTCTACGTATCTCGGGGCCCCTTACTCTGGAGGATGTGACGTTCCCCGTAGTCGGCATGGTCGGCGGTGGGCAGCTCGCGCGCATGACGCACGAAGCAGGCATCCCGCTCGGCATCAGGTTCAAGCTCCTCAGTGACACTCCCCAGGACTCGGCGGCCCAGGTCGTGAGCGATGTCGTGATCGGCGACTATCGCGATCTGGACACGCTGCGCGAGTTCGCGCGCGGCTGTGACGTGATCACCTTCGATCACGAGCACGTCCCCACCGAGCATCTGCGCGCCCTGGAGGCGGACGGCATTCCCGTGCGCCCCGGCCCCGATGCGCTGGTGCACGCCCAGGACAAGGGCGTGATGCGGGCGAGGCTCGACGCGCTCGGCGCCCCGTGCCCGCGCCATCGCATCGTGAGCGATCCGCAGGACGCGGTCGCGTTCGCGGAGGAGGGCGAGGGTTTCCCCGTCATCCTCAAGACGGTGCGCGGCGGGTACGACGGCAAGGGCGTGTGGTTCGTGCGCTCCGCCGACGACGCGGCGCTCGCCGAGCCGTTCAAGGCCGGCGTCCCGGTCCTCGCCGAGGAGAAGGTCGCGTTCGTGCGCGAGCTCGCGGCCAACGTGGTCCGCTCGCCGCACGGCCAGGCCGTCGCGTACCCGGTGGTCGAGTCCCAGCAGGTCGACGGCGTCTGCGACACGGTCATCGCGCCCGCGCCCGGCCTCTCCGAGGAGCTGGCGGGCCGCGCCCAGGAGCTGGCCCTGCGGATCGCGGACGAGCTCGGCGTGGTCGGCCACCTCGCGGTCGAGCTCTTCGAGACCGAGGACGGCCGCATCCTCGTCAACGAACTCGCCATGCGGCCGCACAACTCCGGGCACTGGACCCAGGACGGCGCGGTCACCTCGCAGTTCGCCAACCATGTGCGCGCGGTCCTCGACCTGCCGCTCGGCGACCCGCGCCCCCGCGCGCAGTGGACGGTCATGGCGAACGTCCTCGGCGGCGACTACCCGGACATGTACCAGGCGTACCTGCACTGCATGGCCCGCGACCCGCAGCTCAAGATCCACATGTACGGCAAGGACGTGAAGCCCGGCCGCAAGGTGGGCCACGTCAACACCTACGGCGACGACCTGGACGACGTGCTGGAGCGCGCCCGTCACGCAGCCGGCTACCTCAGGGGAACGATCACCGAATGAGCACGTCCACGGACAGGACCGCGGTTCAGCCCGTCGTAGGCATCGTCATGGGCTCCGACTCCGACTGGCCGGTCATGGAGAACGCCGCGAAGGCCCTCGACGAGTTCGAGATCCCCTACGAGGTCGACGTGGTCTCCGCGCACCGCATGCCGCGCGAGATGGTCGCGTACGGCGAGAACGCGGCCGAGCGCGGACTCAAGGCGATCATCGCCGGCGCGGGCGGCGCGGCCCATCTGCCCGGCATGCTCGCCTCGGTGACGCCGCTGCCGGTCATCGGCGTGCCGGTGCCGCTGAAGTACCTGGACGGCATGGACTCGCTGCTGTCCATTGTGCAGATGCCCGCGGGCGTGCCGGTGGCGACGGTCTCGGTCGGCGGCGCGCGCAACGCGGGCCTCCTCGCGGCCCGCATCCTCGCCGCGCACGACGCCGAACTCCTCGGCCGCATGCGGGAGTTCCAGCAGGAGCTGAACGACCAGGCGACGGAGAAGGGCAAGCGGCTGCGGGCAAAGGTCGAGGGCGCGAACTCGGGCTTCGGCTTCGCGCAGTAGCCCTGCCGGTTCTGCCCTCGCACCTGCTTCGGCCTGCGGCCTCGCGTCCTCAAATCGCCGGACGGGCTCCATCCCGGTCGTTCATTCGTCTGCGGCGCCGTCGTGGTCGCTCGCGCAGTTCCCCGCGCCCCTATCGGGGCACGTCCCCTCCCCGCCCCCGCTGTGGGCAGGCGGGGCGAGTACGGAGTCCCACCCGCCCCCGCTGTGGGCAGGCGTTCCGCAGGGCGGAACGGGTGGGCACAGCGCCACGACGGCGGGAAAGCCGAACGACGAACCCCGGGAGCCCCTCCGGCGTTTGAGGAGCGGGGGCTTCGGGGGCGGAGCCCCCGTGACGGTGCGGGGACAATGGCCCGCATGGCTACCGATCACCTGCACGACGCGCGAGCGCTCCTCACCGAGTTCCCCGTCGCCGACGGCCACAACGACCTCCCCTGGGCCCTGCGCGAGAAGGCCCGGTACGACATCGACCGGCTGGACATCGCCGCCGACCAGACCGGCCGCCTGCACACCGACCTCGCCCGCCTCCGCGCCGGCGGCGTCGGCGCGCAGTTCTGGTCGGTGTACGTACGCACCGACCTGACCGGCGACTCTGCGGTCAGCGCGACACTCGAACAGATCGACTGCGTACGCCAGTTGCTCGACCGGCACCCGGGCGAGCTGCGCCGCGCCCTGACCGCCGCCGACATGGAGGCGGCACGCGCCGAGGGCCGGATCGCCTCCCTGATGGGCGCCGAGGGCGGCCACTCCATCAACAACTCGCTGGCCACGCTGCGCGCCCTGCACACCCTCGGCGTCCGCTACATGACGCTCACCCACAACGACAACATCGCCTGGGCGGACTCGGCCACGGACGAGCCGGGCGTCGGCGGCCTCTCGCCCTTCGGCCACGAGGTCGTACGCGAGATGAACCGCATCGGCATGCTCGTCGACCTGTCGCACGTCGCGGCGACGACGATGCGCGCGGCCCTCGACACCTCCGAGGCGCCGGTGATCTTCTCGCACTCCTCGGCCCGCGCGGTCTGCGACCACCCGCGGAACATCCCGGACGACGTCCTGGAGCGGCTGCCCGGCAACGGCGGCGTCGCGATGGCCACGTTCGTGCCGAAGTTCGTGCTGCAGGCGGCGGTGGACTGGACGGCCGCCGCGGACGACAACATGCGGGCGCACGGCTTCCACCACCTGGACACCACGTCCGAGGCGATGAAGGTGCACGAGGCCTTCGAAGCGGCCAACCCCCGCCCCGTCGCGACGACTTCGACGGTCGCCGACCATCTGGACCACATGCGCGAGGTCGCCGGTATCGACCACATCGGCATCGGCGGCGACTACGACGGCACGGCCTTCACCCCGGACGGCCTCGACGACGTGTCCGGCTACCCGAACCTGATCGCCGAGCTGCTCTCCCGCGGCTGGTCGCGCCCCGACCTCGCCAAGCTGACCTGGCAGAACGCGGTACGGGTGCTCGGCGCGGCCGAGGACGTCGCCCGGGACCTGGGCGCGCGCCGCGGCCCGTCCGTCGCGACCCTCGACCAGCTGGACGGCTGACCCGCGCACCGGAGCCGTACGGGGGACGTGTCCGCACCCCGGCGTGTCCCCCGTACGGCCCACACCGCCGAGACCCGGACCTGGTCCCGTGCCACGGTTGGCGTACAGATCGCAGTACCAGCCGACCGGAGCTCCACATGGCCGAACTTCAGGACGACGACGACATCCCGCTCGTATCCGGGGGCGCGAGCGAACGCGCCGACGAGGAGGCGGACGACCACAGACCCGGCGCGCGGCCGCCCGAGGAGCGGGCCCGCGCGCTGCTCACCGCCCACCCCGTCGCCGACGGCCACAGCGGGCTGCCCTGGGCGCTGTCCCGACTGCCCTGGTACGACCTGGAGTTGGGCGACACCGCGCTGCAGACCGACCTGCCGCGGCTGCGCGAAGGCGCGGTCGGCGCGATGTTCTGGTCGCTGCGGCTGCCCCCGGAGTACGCGGGCGACCGCGCCGTCAGCGCCACCCTCGCCCTGATCGACCTCGCCGAGTGCGTGGTGCGCGCCCACCCCGAGGGGCTGCGGCTCGCGCACACCGCCTCGCACACCGCCGACGCCCGCGCGCACGGGCGGATCGCCTGCCTGCTCGGCCCGGCGGCCGCCGCCGCGATCGACGACTCCCTCGGCACGCTGCGCGCCCTGCACAAGCTCGGCGTCCGCAGCCTCACGCTGTCCGGCACCCGCTGGGCGGGGGAGCGGGGCCTCACCCGCTTCGGCGAGGAAGTGGTCCGCGAGATGAACCGCCTCGGCGTCCTCGCCGACCTCAGCGGCAGCTCGCCCGAGACGGTCCGGAACACCCTGGCCGTCTCCAAGGCCCCCGTGCTGTTCTCCCGCTCGGCGGCCCACGCGCTCACCCCGCACCCGGACAACGTGCCCGACGACCTGCTCGCCGCCCTGGGCACCCACAACGGCCTGTGCCTGGTGCCCTGCACGGCCGCGCAGACCGGGCCCGGCCTGCGGGACGTGGCGGACCATCTCGACCATGTGCGCCGCGTGGCGGGCCCGGAGTGCGTCGGCATCTCCGGGATGTACGACACCGAGAGCGCGCTGCCGGACGGGCTGCACGACACGTCCCGCTACCCGCAGCTGATCGCCGAGCTCCTGGACCGCGGCTGGTCCGAGTCCGACCTGTCCCTCCTCACCTGGGGCAACGTCCAACGCGTGCTGCGCGAGGCCGACTTCACGGCGAAGGCCGCCCAGATCCGCCGCGCCCCGTCGACGGCGACCCTGGAGCGGCTCGACGGCGAGCGGACGGCGGGGGCGGTGACCGGCTAGTCCGCCGCCGGGCCCAGTGCCTCCCGCCCCTCGCCGGGCGCCGTCAGGGCGAGCCAGCCGTGGCCGCGCAGGGCGGTGTGGGGCCCGATCGCCGACGGGTCGAGGGAGAGGCGGGCGCAGGCCTCCGTCACACCGGCCTCTCCGGGCGGCCCCGGGACCTCGTCGTCGGCATCGTCGTCGTCCGCATCGCCGGAATCGAACTCGCCGCCTCCCTCCGTGAGTTGCTCCCAGGGCAGCGGGCGGCCGACCCACTCCGGGTCGCTGTCGAGCGCGTACCGCCGTCGTATGCGGCCGTGCTCGGCGACGACCCAGAGGTCGGAGCCGCCCGCCTCGTCCTCGTAGAACATCTGGGCCTCGCCGCAGTGCGCGCTGAGCCGTCGCACCGTCGCCATCCAGTCGTCCCAGTCGTCGCCGATCGCGCTGTCCAGGTTGCCGAACACCAGCCGCCAGCCGTCCAGTTCGGGCGTGACGAACACCGGCAGCGCCCCGCCGCGCCACGACCGGTCCTCGACGTCCGCGCCCTCGTCGAGCGTCACCGGGACCCGCTCGTGCAGCCCGAGGGCGGTGAATATCCCCTCGTACGCGGCGCCGGGCACGGCGAACCACCAGCCGCGCGGGTCGAGCGGGAAGGGTGCGTCGGGGCGTGCGACGGGGCTGCTCTCGGTCATGCCGAAACCCTAACTACCGCCACTGACAACGCCGTTCACCTGCCGGGATGCACCTCGGGCCCGCCCCCGGCCCCCTCCGCTCAGCCGGAGCAGAGGCAGAACGGGTGGCCCGCCGGGTCCGCGTAGACGCGCCAGCTGCGGGTGCGGTCGGCCGCGTCCAGGACCGTCGCGCCGAGGGCGAGCACCTGTTCCTCCGCCGCGTCCAGGTCGTCCACCGTCAGGTCGAGGTGGAACTGCTGCGCGCCGTCCGGCGAGGGGAACTTCGGCGGCACGTGGCCGGGGGAGGCCTGGAAGGCGAGGGTGCTGCCGCCGTGGCCCTCCAGGTCGACCCACACGTCCTCGCCGTCCCGCTGCTCCCTCGTCGTGCCCCCGAGGATCGCCGCGTAGAACTCGGCCAGGGCCAGGGGATCGCGACAGTCGAGGACGACGGAGCCGAGCTTTCCGATGGGCATGGTCGATCCCTCCGTAGACGGGGTTACCGATACAGGACTTCAACCGGTAACGGTTACCTCATGGTCCCGCATAGGGAGTAACGTCGCAACCATGAACGAGCAGGCGTCCCCACCCGGAGAGCTGGCGTTCGTGGCGGCCCTGGTCAACACGCTCGACGTGGAGAGCGGGCGTGACGCCCTGGACACCGCCGAGGGCCGCGCGGAGTTCGGTGTGCCCGAGCGGGAGGTCGACGACGCGAAGGAGTTGCGCGAGGCGCTGCGCGTCGCGTGCCTGGCGCACGCGGGCCATGCCCCGCACCGCACGGTCCGCCCGCTGTCCCAACTCCTCGCCGCCGCCCCGCTGTTGGTGACGGTCGACGCCTCCGGCGCGGCCGGGCTGCGGCCCGCCGACCCGGCCCCGCTCGCCGCCCGCGTCGCGTACGCGATCGCCGAGGCGACGGCGGCCGGCACCTGGCTCCGGCTCAAGGCCTGCGAGGCCGAGGACTGCCGGTGGGCGTACTACGACCGCAGCCCCGCGGCCCGCCGCCGCTGGTGCTCGATGCAGGTGTGCGGGGCGCGCGCGAAGATGCGTGCGTATCGGAGCCGCAGCAGGTGAACCGGGGCCGCGTGTGCCCTCGATCGCCCGAACGGCTCGTCCTCGAGCGCCGGACGGGCTGAAATCAGCCCACCGACACCGGAGTTGCTCCGCGATCAGGCCGCCGGACGTCCCATCGCCCGGTACGTCCACCCCGCCTCGCGCCACAGCGTCGCGTCCAGGGCGTTGCGGCCGTCGAGCAGGACGCGTCGGCCCGCCACCGCGCCGAGCTCCGCCGGGTCGAGCTCGCGGAACTCGCGCCACTCCGTCAGGTGCAGCACGACGTCCGCGCCCCGCACCGCGCCGAGCGCCGACCCCGCGTACCCGAGGGTCGGGAAGACCTGGCGGGCGTTGTCCATGCCCTTCGGGTCGTAGACCGTGACCTGGCCGCCCTGGAGGTGGATCTGCCCGGCGACGTTCAGCGCGGGGGAGTCGCGTACGTCGTCCGAGTCCGGCTTGAACGTCGCGCCGAGGACCGCGACCCGCTTGCCGAGGAAGGAGCCGCCGCCGAGCGCCTCGCGGGCCAGCTCGACCATGTGGCCGCGGCGCCGCATGTTGATGGAGTCGACCTCGCGCAGGAACGTCAGGGCCTGGTCGGCGCCCAGCTCACCGGCGCGGGCCATGAAGGCGCGGATGTCCTTGGGCAGGCAGCCGCCGCCGAAGCCGATGCCGGCGCGCAGGAACTTCGCCCCGATCCGCTCGTCGTACCCGATGGCCTCGGCCAGCTTCACCACGTCGCCGCCCGCGGCCTCGCAGACCTCGGCCATGGCGTTGATGAAGGAGATCTTCGTGGCGAGGAAGGAGTTGGCTGAGGTCTTCACCAGCTCGGCCGTCGGGAAGTCCGTGACGACCAGCGGGGAGCCCTCGGCGATCGGTGTCGCGTACACCTCGCGGAGGAGCTTCTCCGCGCGTTCGCTCTCGACGCCGACGACGAGCCGGTCCGGGTGCAGGGTGTCCTGGACGGCGAATCCCTCGCGCAGGAACTCCGGGTTCCAGGCCAGCTCGACGCCCTCCGGCAGCACCTCGGTGAGGCGGGCCGCCGAGCCCACCGGGACCGTCGACTTGCCGACGACCAGGGAGCCCTCGCGGGCCACGGGGGCGAGCGAGGCGAAGGCGGCGTCGACGTAACTCATGTCGCAGGCGTACTCGCCGTGCTTCTGCGGGGTGTTCACGCAGACGAAGTGCACGTCGCCGAACGCGCCGAGCTCCTCCCACGACGTGGTGAAGCGCAGCCGGCCGCTGGAGCCCTCGATGCCCGCGACGTGCTTCTGCAGCAGCTCCTCCAGGCCGGGCTCGTACATCGGCACGCGGCCCTGCGAGAGCAGCTCGATCTTCTCGGGCACCACGTCGAGACCGAGCACTTCGAAGCCCAGCTCAGCCATGGCCGCTGCGTGCGTGGCGCCGAGATAGCCGGTGCCGATCACGGTGATCTTGAGGGCCATGAAGCTGCTCCAGAGGTTTCCGGGGAAATGCGCTGCCCGAGCATAGTCCGGGCCGTGGCGGGGGACTGAGCCGCCGTGGGGGAGCTGTCGGGAACCTCACGTATCCCGAATCGGGCCCGGGCCCTAAAATCAGGGTTACTTAACGGTAGTTAGCGCTCTTGGGGAGTGAGAGATCTTGGCGGGTACGACCGATTTCGACCTGTACCGTCCGGCCGAGGAGCACGAGATGCTCCGTGAGGCGGTGCGTGCGCTCGCCGAGGCGAAGATCGCGCCGTTCGCCGCCGCGGTGGACGAGGAGGCCCGCTTCCCGCAGGAGGCCAGGGACGCCCTGACCGCGAACGACCTGCACGCGGTGCACGTACCGGAGGAGTACGGCGGCGCGGGCGCCGACGCGCTCGCCACGGTCATCGTGATCGAGGAGGTGGCCCGCGCCTGCGCGTCCTCGTCCCTGATCCCGGCCGTGAACAAGCTGGGCTCGCTGCCGGTGATCCTCTCCGGCTCCGAGGAGCTGAAGAAGAAGTACATGGCGCCGCTGGCCAAGGGCGACGCGATGTTCTCGTACTGCCTGTCCGAGCCGGACGCGGGCTCCGACGCCGCCGGCATGAAGACGAAGGCCGTCCGCGACGGCGACCACTACGTCCTGAACGGCGTGAAGCGCTGGATCACCAACGCCGGCGTCTCCGAGTTCTACACCGTGATGGCCGTCACCGATCCGGAGAAGCGCTCCAAGGGCATCTCCGCGTTCGTCGTCGAGAAGGGCGACGAGGGCGTGTCCTTCGGCGCCCCGGAGAAGAAGCTCGGCATCAAGGGCTCCCCGACCCGCGAGGTCTACCTCGACAACGTCCGCATCCCCGCCGACCGCATGATCGGCGCCGAGGGCACCGGCTTCGCCACCGCGATGAAGACCCTCGACCACACCCGCATCACCATCGCCGCCCAGGCCCTCGGCATCGCCCAGGGCGCCCTCGACTACGCCAAGGGCTACGTCCAGGAGCGCAAGCAGTTCGGCAAGCCGATCGGCGACTTCCAGGGCGTGCAGTTCATGCTCGCCGACATGGCCATGAAGATCGAGGCCGCCCGCCAGCTCACCTACGCGGCCGCCGCGAAGTCCGAGCGCGGCGACGCCGACCTGACCTTCCAGGGCGCGGCCGCCAAGTGCTTCGCCTCGGACGTCGCCATGGAGGTCACCACCGACGCCGTCCAGCTCCTCGGCGGCTACGGCTACACCCGCGACTACCCGGTCGAGCGCATGATGCGCGACGCCAAGATCACCCAGATCTACGAGGGCACCAACCAGGTCCAGCGCATCGTCATGGCCCGCAACCTGCCGTAACGGCACGGGAGTTGTACGCGAAGGGCCCCGCCGGACGTGCCGGCGGGGCCCTTCGCATGTGCCGCGGAGGCTCACTCGTCGCTGACGGTGACCTTCTCGTCGTTCTTGAGCTGCTCGACCAGCTGCTGCAGCTTGGCCTTGTCCCAGACCAGGTTGCCGTTGACGCTGCCGGAGACCGGCATGTTCATCGACTTGCCCTCGCCGCCGGAGACGCTCTTCATCGCCCAGAACATCTCGGCCAGGTCGAAGAGGCTCATGTCCTTGTCCACGACCAGCGTGTCCAGGCCCGCGCCCATCGTCGGGTACAGCTTGAACGGGTTGATGATCGTCGACGGGGTGGCCGTCTGGTTGGCGAGCGCCGAGAGGAACTTCTGCTGGTTCTTCGTCCGGTCCAGGTCGCCGCCGGCCAGGCCGTAGCGCTGGCGGACGAAGGCCAGGGCCTGCTCGCCGTTCATGGTGTGCGTGCCGGGCTCGAAGTCCGCGCCGGACTTCTTGTCCTTCATCGGCTGCTCGACCTTGATGTCCACACCGCCGACCGCGTCCACGATCTTGGCGAAGCCGCCGAAGCCGATCTCCGCGTAGTGGTCGATGTGCAGACCGGTGTTGTGCTCGACGGTACGGACGAGGAGCTCCGGGCCGTCCTCCGCGTACGCGGCGTTCAGCTTGGTGGTGCGGCCGGTGGCGGGGTACTTCTTGCCGGAGTCCGAGCCGACGAAGGACGGTATCTCCACGTTGGAGTCACGCGGCAGCGAGATCAGGGTGTCGCCGTTGCTGCCGGTGTGCAGGATCATCATCGAGTCCGTGCGCTTGCCCTCGGCCGAGCCGGTGTGCAGACGCTTCTTGTCCTCGGCGGTCATGCCCTCGCGGCTGTCGGAGCCGACGATCAGGTAGTTCGTGCCGTCGCCCGCCTCGGGCCGCTCGATCACCTTCGCCAGGTCGACCTCGCGCTTGAGCTGCGAGTCCGCCCAGAAGTACGTGCCGACGCCCCAGACCAGGACGACGACCAGGAGCGTGACGAGGATCCGCTTGAACCGCCGGCCCCGGTTCGGCGCGGGACGGGTGTCGTATGGGTCGTCGTAGTAGCCGTCGTCACGGCCGCGGCCACGGCCACCACGGCCGCCGCCGTAGACCTGGCCCTCGCTGTAACCGTCGTCGTAGCCGTACCCCTGCTGCTGGGGCACGGCCGCCCGCGGCGGGGCGGCGGGGGGACGGGGGGCCGCGCCGCGCTGCACGTGGCGCATCACGCGGGCGCCCTCGGGCTCCGGGCTCGCGCTGCCGCGTCCGTACCCCTGGTCTCGGTTGGGCCAGTCATTCATGCGCACCAGTGTGCAGGTCTCGACGAGGCGCCCCACAAGCCCCCCGGGGGCTTCTGGGCCCGGCTGTTGCAGAGCTGATGCAAAGCGCCCAGGCATAAGGTGGACGGCATGACAGACCAGGCCCGTAACGCGGAGGCGGATATTCCGGGCAAGCCGACCGCGGCTTCCCGGACCACGCTGAGCCACATCATGACCCACAACGACACCAACCTCCTGGGCACGGTGCACGGTGGCGTGATCATGAAACTCGTCGACGACGCGGCGGGCGCCGTGGCCGGCCGGCACTCCGGCGGCCCCGCCGTCACCGCGTCCATGGACGAGATGGTCTTCCTGGAGCCGGTCAGGGTCGGCGACCTCGTCCATGTGAAGGCCCAGGTCAACTGGACCGGCCGGACGTCCATGGAGGTCGGCGTCCGCGTCCTGGCCGAGCGCTGGAACGAGTCGACGCCCGCCCAGCAGGTCGGCTCCGCCTACCTGGTCTTCGCCGCGGTCGACGCGGACGGCAAGCCGCGGGCGGTGCCGCCGGTGCTGCCGGAGACGGAGCGCGACAAGCGGCGCTACCAGGAGGCCCAGATCCGCCGCACACACCGCCTGGCCCGCCGCCGAGCGATCAAGGAGCTGCGGGAGCGGCGGGTGGCGGAGGGCATCCAGGACTAGCGGTCGGCCCCGGACCGACCGGAGGCGGTCACTTCGACCCGCACACCACCTGGTCCCCGGTGGCCACCCCGAACTCGCCCTGGTACGGGTCCTCCGCACGCACCTTCCGTACGCCCTTGAAGTCCGCGCCCGCGATCACCTTGAGCAGCGAGCCCTGACCCTTGACCGGCTTCAGCTGGGCGCCGGGCAGCGCCGCCGCGAGCGACTTCGCCGAACGGTCCCAGCGCGGGTCGTACGCCACCACCGTGCGCAGCGCGTTCGGCTTGGCGGCGGAGACGGGGGCGCCGGTGGTGCGGAAGCCGGTACCGCGCAGTGCCTTGTCGGCCTTCAGGCCCAGGCCCTGCGTCCGCGTGCCGTTCTCCACCTGCACCCGGATCTGCTGCGGCGCCACGTCCACGGCGAGCGCCTTCGGCCTGCGCACCTTGTACGGGGCGAGCGGCCGGTCCTCGCGCAGGGCCTGGAAGAGCTTGCCGGACTTCACCGGGTCCCACTTGATCGTCGAGCCGATGCCCGGCACCGCGAACCCCATCTTGCCGATCGGCACCGACGTGAACTCCGACGACGCCGGCGTGAAGTTCCGCATCGCGCGGCCCAGGTCCAGCATCTCGTCGGTCCCGAAGCTGCGGTCGGCGCGCACCGAGCCGAGCACCGTCTGCGAGACGTCGCGGAACTTGACCGGGTTCAGGAGCACCCCGGACGACGTGGCCTTCGAGATCAGCGCGGCCATGAACCGCTGCTGCCGCTGCATCCGGCCCAGGTCCGCGGCCCCGTCGATGTGCCGCGAGCGCACGTACTGCAGCGCCTCCCCGCCGTTCAGCTGGTGCCGTCCCGCCGGGAGGTTCAGCCCCGTGTACGAGTCCTTCATCGGCCCGACCGTGCAGATCTCCACGCCGCCGACCGCGTCCACCGTCTTCATGAAGCTGGTGAAGTCGACCTCCAGATAGTGGTCGATCTTCACCTTCGTCATGTGCTCGACGGTCCGCACCGTGAGGCCCGGCCCGCCCTCCGCGTACGCCGCGTTCAGCTTGAGCGGGTGGGTGTGGTGCTTCTCTCCGGAGTTCTGGTCGGTGTGCGTGGGGGCCTCCGCGTACGAGTCGCGGGGCAGGCTCACGATGCTGGCGCGGTCCCGGTCCTCCGAGATGTGCACGATCATGATCGTGTCCGTGCAGTGGCAGGGCGCGCCGCCCAGGCGGTACTTCTTGCGCTCGTCCTCGGAGATCTTGTCCCGGCCGTCGGTGCCGACGAGCAGGAAGTTGGTGCCGTCGCCGCCGGAAGGCCGGTTCTTCATGTCCTTGAACGGGTCGACGCGGGAGATCCCGCCGTCCAGGCCGGTGACCAGCGCGTGCCCGATGCCCGCGGCCCCGAGCACCACCATGGACAGCGTCGTGGCCACCCGCATGGCCCACCGCGGCTTCGCCGGCGGCCGTCGCCTCCCGCGAGGCGGCTGCTGCGCCTGCGGCCGTGGCCGCTGCCGCGGGGGACGGGCGGGATGGCGGGGCGGACGGGACAACGCGGGACACCTCCGCGGAACGGGCGCAGGAACGCGTGCAACCGTATTGCGATACGAAATGCGGCCCGGGGCAACGACCCGGATGGCGCGCGTTCGTGTCCCCCGTTCGCGGTAACGTGACGTCTGATGAGCGAGAAAATCAAGGAGTCCGAGGTGCAGGCCCCCGCGGTTTCGGTGATCATGCCCGTCCTCAACGAGGAGCGGCACCTGCGGCACGCGGTCGAGGCGATCCTGAGGCAGGAGTACGCCGGCGAGATGGAGGTCGTCGTCGCGCTCGGCCCGTCCACGGACCGCACCGACGAGATCGCCGCCCAGCTGGTCGCCGAGGACCCTCGGGTGAAGACGGTGCCCAACCCGACGGGGCGTACGCCGGCCGCGCTGAACGCCGCGATCAAGGCGTCGACGCACCCGATCGTCGTCCGCGTCGACGGCCACGGCATGCTCTCCGCGAACTACATCGCGACCGCCGTCCGCCTCCTGGAGGAGACCGGCGCCCAGAACGTCGGCGGCATCATGCACGCCGAGGGCGAGAACGACTGGGAGCACGCGGTCGCCGCCGCGATGACGTCGAAGATCGGCGTCGGCAACGCCGCGTTCCACACCGGCGGCGAGGCCCAGCAGGCCGAGACGGTGTACCTCGGCGTCTTCCGCCGCGAGGCCCTGGAGCAGCAGGGCGGGTACAACGAGGAGTTCATCCGCGCCCAGGACTGGGAGCTGAACTTCCGGATCCGCGAGGCCGGCGGGCTCATCTGGTTCTCGCCCGAGCTGAAGGTCTCGTACCGCCCGCGGCCCAGCGTCAAGGCGCTCGCCAAGCAGTACAAGGACTACGGGCGCTGGCGGCACGTCGTCGCCCGGTACCACGAGGGCTCGATCAACCTGCGCTATCTCGCGCCGCCGACCGCGGTGTGCGCCATCGCCGCGGGCACGGTCGTGGGCGCGCTGCTCACGCCGTGGGGCTTCGTGATCCCCGGCGGCTATCTCGCGGCGATCGTCGCGGGCTCGGTGCCGGCCGGCAAGGGGCTGCCGCTGAAGGCCCGGCTGCAGATCCCCGTGGCCCTCGCGACCATGCACATGTCGTGGGGCTGGGGCTTCCTGACCAGCCCGCGCTCGCTCGCGAAGAAGGTCATCGCCTCGCGCCGCCCGGCGGTCCTGAAGCAGGCCTGACCGTACGGCCCCCGCTGAACCCGAACTTCCCCGCTACCAGGTGAAGTTCGGGTTCACGTGCATGCAGGCCCCGTCGTCCGCGCCGTTCATCGCCTCGGCCGACTCCGGCGTCCTGTCGTCCTTCGCCTCCGGCTTCGGCGGTACGTCGCCGGACGGCCAGTCGGCGCCCACGACGAGGGTGACGCCGGTGACGTCCTTGGACTCCTCGACCGAACTCATCGGCAGGCCGAGGGACTTGGCGACCGCCTGCGCGTCCCCTTCGAGCTCGGCGCTCGGGAACCGGACCACCGTGCGCTCCTGCCGCGGCGCCGTCGACTGGTCCGCCGCCGCCCGCGCGTACCCCTCGCCCTGCAGCACCGCCGCCACCGCGGAGGCGCGGCCCGGGACCGACGGGGTGGTGGCGGTCGCCGTGCCGTTGACGACCCGTACGCCGATCTCGGCGGGCTCGGCGGCCGGGTCGTCCGAGACGGACTCCTCGCGCTGCTTCTCCCGCTCCTTCTTCTTGGCCGGGTCGTCCTTGCCGTCGAGCGCCACGTCGTCCCGCACCAGGCGGAACAGCTGCTCGGCGTCGCCCGGCTTGGGCTGCACGCGGACGCCCACGTATTCGTACGGCATGGTCGTCATGGTGATGCGCTCGGGCGGCACGCGCTTCAGTTCGTTCGACAGGTCGTAGAGCTTCTTGACGGTGTCCAGGCCCTCGTCGACCTCCAGGGCCGAGGTGGCCTCCTCGGCGAGCCTGCGGAGCTTGTTCGGGCTGCTCAGGGTGGCGTTCTCGCGCAGCTCGCGGACCATCGAGTTCATGTACATGTGCTGGGCCTTGGCGCGGCCGATGTCGCTGCCGTCCTCGAAGCCGTAGCGGGTGCGCAGCCACTGCAGGGCCTGCTCGCCCTGGATGTACGTCGTGCCCTTCTTCAGCTTCAGGCCCGAGCCCTCGCCCTTGCTGTTGCGCGAGTGGATGTTGGCGTCCACGCAGACCGGGACGCCGCCGATCGCGTCCGCCATCGACACCACTCCGGCGAAGTCGACCATCATGAAGTGGTTGATGTGAATGTTCGTCAGCTTCTCCCAGGCCAGCACCGTGCAGCCCGGACCGCCGCGCCCCAGGCTGGCGTTGGTCATCATCCGGCCCTGCGTCTGCGGGTAGACCTTGCCGGTCTCGGGGTCGGTGCACTCCGGCATCTGCAGCAGGGTGTCGCGCGGCATGCTGATCACCGACATGTTGCTGCGGTCCGCGGAGAGGTGGAGCAGCATCTGCACGTCCGCGAGCGGCGTCCCGTTGAAGGTCTCCTTGGCGCCGCCCAGCTTCTGGTTCTCGGCGTTGTCCCGCGCGTCGGAGCCGATGAGCAGGATGTTGAGCGGGGTCTGCCCGGCCGCGTTCGGCGTGGCCTCGGGGGCGCGTTCGCCCTCGGGCATCGGGGAGACGTCGATGTTCCCGTTGAGGTGCTCGTAGTAGAGGTATCCGGCGGCGGCCGTGCCGAGTATCAGTACGGCGAGGACGATCGCGAACCAGCGCAGCACGCGGCGGCGCCTGCGCGGGGGCCGTCCGCCGCCGTCACCCTCGCGGCCCCCCGACCGCTCGCGTGCGTCGCCGTCGCCCTTGTTCTCGCCTTCGTCCTCGTTGTCGTAAAGGCTCTCGTCCCAGCCCAGTTCGTCGGCGCCGCGCTGCTGCGGCACCTCGTCCGTTCTTCGTACGCTGCCCTGCCTCATGCCCCTAGCCCCTCCCCGGGCCCGGCCCGCCCGGGTGGGCGCGTGGCCGGGCCCGGGATGGAGCGCGGATGCTACTTGGCGCAGACCGGCTTGTCTGCCTCGACCTTCTGAATCCCCTCCGGCGCCTTCGACGGAGCGGAGATGGGCGTACCGGCCTCTTCGAAGTCGTCACCGAGGACGAGCTTCATCGCCGGCAGGCCCTGAGAGTTCTGCTCGCTCTTGCCCGGCTTCATGGCGGAGGCGGGCAGGCCCATGATCTCGGCGAGCCTGCGGGCCTGGTCGGCCTGGTCGGGGGCGTACTCCAGGGTCGTCTTCGCCTGCGGCTCGGGTGCGTTGCCCAACTGGCTGGACTTCAGGACGCCTTGCTCGGTCTGCAGCCAGGTGACCGTGGACTGAGCGGCGCCCGCGGTCTCCGAGCCGTTGTAGATGTTGACGCGCACCTCGGAAGCGGCGGACTTGGGGCCCTTGAGGCGGGCCTCCTCTTCCTTCTTCTTCTGCTTCTTCACGTCGGTGAGGGACTTGTCCGCGCGCAACATCGCGAACAGCGGCTTCGCCTTCGGGTCGTCGAGGACGACGGTCGCCCCGTCGGTGTTGTCCCTGACCGGCGCGGTGACGAACGAGATGTTCTCCAAGTCGGCCTTGCTGAGCTCGAGTCCGAGGTCCTTGAGCTTGTTCAGGTCGGAGATCTTGGAGTCGACGGAGAGCGCCTTGGTGGCCGCCTCGGCCAGGTCGAGCATCTTGCCCGGGTCGGTCAGCGTGTCGTTCGACTTCATCTTGCGCATCAGCGACGTGAGGAACTGCTGCTGCAGCTTGATCCGGTCGAGGTCGCCGCCGAAGCCGACCGCGTGCCGGGTGCGGACGAACGCGAGCGCGTCGTCGCCCTTCACCACGTGCGGGCCCTTGGGCAGATTCAGGTGCGACTTGGGGTCGTTGATGTCCTTGGCGAGGCAGATCGGCACACCGCCGACGGCCGTGGACAGCGTCTTCACCGCGTTGAAGTCGGCCACCATGAAGTGGTCGATCTTGATCCCGGTGAGCTCCGTGACCGTGCGCATCGTGCAGCTCGGCGTGCGGCCGCTCTGGCCCAGGCTCTCGTTGAACCGGGTCTGGCTGGTGCCCGGGATGGTCTTCTTCGTGCCGTCGGCCTGGGTGGTCGGGCAGTCCGGGATGTCCGTGATCATGTCCCGCGGAATGCTCAACGCGGTCGTGTTCGTACGGTCCTTGGAGACGTGCAGCAGGATCGTGGTGTCCGCGTGCCCCGCGCTGCCGGCGTCGCCGTAGCCCGAGTTGCCCTTGCCGGTGCGCTTGTCCGTGCCGATGAGCAGGACGTTGATCGGGCGGTCCTTGCTGAAGCCGCCGGTGCCCGCGCCGTCGTCGTCGATGGACGTGAGGTTGTCGTTGAGGTGCTGCCAGTACAGGTAGCCGCCGACGCCGGCGATCAGCAGCACGAGGACCAGGACGATGAGCGCCCAGCGGACGACCTTCTTGCCCTTGGACGGCCGCGGCCTGGGCCTGCGCCTGCCGGTGGTCGGCGGAGCCTTGTCGTCCGGGCGGCCGCGGCGCCTGCTGCGCGGGCCGGGCACCTCCCGGTTCGTGGTCTCCGGCTCGTCCGGCTCCTCGGGCACGCGGGGGCCGCGCGGTCCGCGGGGCCCGGCCGGTCCGGTCTGGATGCCCGAGCCCGGGCCGAGGGGGCCGCCGGATCCGCCGGGCGCGTCCGGTCCGGTGGGCCCGACGGGACCCGTGGGGCCGGTGGGGCCCGTGGGGCCGGTGGGGCCGACGGCTCCGCCGACCGTCGGGAAGCGGCGGGTCGTGGCGGAGAAGCGCGGGCGTTCACCCGGAGCCGGCTGCTCCACGCCCGGGGATCTGCGGGGCGCCGGAATGCCCGACGATTGCCCTGCGGAGGGGCCCAGTCGCAGTTCGTAGTCGCCGGTCTGCGGGTTCAGTACCCACTGGTCTGCGGGGTCGATGTTCTCCGCCCGCCCACGGCCTTGCGCGTCCACGGTTGCTTGAGTCCTCCGTCGGGGCCACGCGGCGCCTCCCCCTCCAAAGGCGCCCGGTCACACGTACGCGGTGCGTGGCCACGGGGTGGCCGGACGCACCGGATCGCTCACGCTATCCGACCAGTTCAGCCACCGGCGACGGCGGTGACAAATTCCACGTCCCTACAACTGGGCAATACGGGCCTTAACCGGCCCCGGGTTCTCCTCGTTTGGTGACGCTTTTACTCACAACTCGTTCTCGCGGCGGTGTTTCCGCGGAACGTGGGCTCCGGACTCGGTGAACGCGAGGGGTCCTCGGCCTTGTCGTCGCCGGTCGCGCGGGGGGTGATCCGGTCCACGCCGGAATCACGGCCTCCGGCCTTTTCGTCGTCCGAGCCGCCCCCGCCGTCACCCCGGCCGCCCCCGGACGAATCCTCCTCGAATCCCCCGGATTCCTCGGACTCGGAGGCGGAATCGCTCTCGGAGCCGTCCTCCGAATCCTTCTTCCCGCCCTCGGAATCCCGCTCGCGCGGGGCGACTTGGACAGGTGCGTCGTGCCGCAGCCGGTCGAAGAGCCGCCCCGCGTCGGGCTGGACGAGCTCGTCCCGGTTGGGGTCGTAGGTGTACGAGCGACGGGGGACCGTGAGGAATTGCACCCGGTCTGTGGGGATGTTGCGCATGCTGCGCACCAACTCGTACAAGTCGGTCAAACCGGCGAGCGCGGGGTCCGTGGTGAGCGCCGACGTGGCCGCGTCGAGCACCGGGTAGAGCCGTGTCGGGTTCAGCAGGACGCCGTTGCTCTTCACCTTGTTGACGAGCGCCCCGAGGAACTGCTGCTGGCGGTCCATGCGTTCGGTGTCGCTGCCGTTCCCGATCGACTTCCGGGCGCGTACGTAGCCGAGCGCCTCCTCGCCGTTCAGCTTCTGCCGGCCGGCCTTGAGCCTGAGCTTGGCGCCCTTGTCGTTGATCGGCTCCTTGAGGCAGACCTCGACCCCGTCCACGGCGTCCACCATCTTCTTGAAGCCCTGGAAGTCCACGATCATGTGGTGGTCGACGCGGATCTTGGTGAGCTTCTCGACGGTACGGATCGTGCAGGCGGCCCCGCCGAACTCGAACGCCCAGTTGAACTGGGCGAATTGGGCGCGGGTGCGGGAGCCGTCGGGCCTGCGGCAGCCCGGGATGTCCACCATCAGGTCGCGCGGCAGGGACACCGCGGTCGCGCTCTTCCGGTCGGCGGCGAGGTGCAGCAGGATCGTGGTGTCGGACCGCTGCGTGCCCGGGTCGCGGCCGTAGGGGCGGTTGCCCTTCCCGGAGCGGGTGTCCGAGCCGATGAGCAGGATGTTCTGCGCGTCGTGCACGGCGGGCTCGGGCCGCTCCCGCTCGTACCGCTCCAACTCGGCGGCGGTGCCGGTGTCCTGGGTGATGTTGCCTTCGAGCTTCTTGTAGAGACTCCAGCCGATCCCGGCCGCCGCGAGCACGACCACCGCCACGCCGAGGGCGGCCCAACGGAGCCAGTGGTGGTGCGGACGGGCGCCCTCGCCGTCAGGGGCGCCGTCTCCGTCGGTCGTGCCGTCGCCGTCGCTGTCGCCGTCTCCGGTGCCGCCGTCGTCGGAGGGCTCGGGCGGTGTGTCCGAGGGAGGGAGCCGGCCGGTGTCGACGGGTGCGTCCGCTATGTCGGCCGCCTGCTCCCCGCTGCCCTCGTCCGCCGTCCGACTCGCCTCAGACACGTCGTCGGCCGGCTGGTCCGGTTCGGCGGGGGTGCCTGCGGTGTCGGTCACGTCGTGGTCCACCCCTCGTGGCATAGGCAGCGCGGCGGCGCTCCCCTCGAAGCGCTCCTACGACCATGACCCGCCGCCCCCGCCCCGCGCCTGCGCACCGGGCCCCGACCTGCGCCGGACGGGTGGACTTTCCACGTACCGGAACACGCGCCGGACACGTGCCGAACGGCGCACGGGAAAGCGGGGGAGGTCAGTCGACCGTGAGCGTGACCCGCTCGCTCTCGATCCGCTTCTCCAGGCCGCCTTCCGCCACCTGCTCCAGGTTCCGGCACAGCACCACCGAGCCGCCGGCCGCGAGCGCCGCGAACAGTCCGGCCGACAGCCCCTCCCAGGTGTCGTACGAGCGCCCCGTCAGCAGGCGGCCGCCGGGGCCGAGCCCGAGCTCCGCGGCGTCGGCGAGCGCGCGCCGCACGACCTCCGCACCGGTCAGCTCCACGCCGTCGACGGCCAGCGCGGGCGCGTCCGCGTCGACCGGGGCGTACGGCGCGAAGCGGTCGCCCTGGCTCGGGACCTCGACCGCGTAGTCCATGAACCCGTCCGGCGGCTGCGGGAAGCGGCCGCCCAGCGGGCGCAGCGCGAGGGCGACCCGCTCGCCGGAGCAGGCGCGGGCCGCGTCCAGGGAGTCGGGGCCGCTGACGACGAGGTCGGCGTCGGCCGCCGCCCCGCCCACGTCGGCGAGCACGCCGACCGAGGAGCAGGCGAGCAGCCAGACCGCGGTCTGCCAGTGCGCGGGCAGCAGCAGCGCGAGGCGGTCGCCGGGCTCGGCGTTCAGCTCGTCCTGGAGCAGATTGGCTGTCTTGGCCACCCAATTGGCGAAGGTGGCGACGGACAATTCCACGCGTTCGCCGGTGGCGTCGTCGTAGAACGTCACTAGGGGGCGGGCCGGATCGGCGGCGAGCGCGGATCGCAGCAGGTCGGCGGGGGTGCGGTCGGTCGCGTTCACAGGCGCAAGGGTACGCGCGGACGGCGGGCCGCGTCCGCCCGGTCGGCGCAGCGGAGCGACCGGATCGGGGCCGACGGCCCGTCAGATCCCTTCGCCGGGCGTACATCCCGATGTGTCCCACGAAGTGCGGGTATGCCCGGTCTGCCGCACGATCGACGCCATGCGTGGATACCTTGCTTCCTCGATCGGCGTCGCCTGTGCGGCGGCCCTGGCCCTGCCGCTCGCCGTGCCGCAGGACGTACGTGCCGCCGCGGCCCCGGCGGCGGAGTCGGCCGCGGGTTCCGTGCCCGGCTCCACCCAGTCGCTTCCGCTGACCCCTCTCACCTCCGAGCGCTCCTCGGGCGGCGCCCCGGCGCAGGGCCTGACCCGGCGCGACGTACGGCCGTTCTCGCTGGTCGGCGTCGTCTGGGACGACCCGTCGGCCGAGCTGCACGGCCGCGTCCAGGTCCGCACCCGGGCCACCGGCACCGGCCGCTGGTCACACTGGCAGGACGTCGACACCCACAACCAGGAGCACTCCGCCGACCTCGACAGCCCCGAGCGGGCGGGCGCCAAGCTGCACGGCTCGACGGCGCCGCTGTGGGTCGGCGACTCGGACGGCGTGGAGATCCGGGTCGAGAGCGCCCCGGCCGACGGGGACCGGCACGACCACGCGGCGGAGCGCCCGGGAGCCTCCCGGCAGGGCGCGGCGGACGACGGCGTCACCGCGCAGGCCTCGGCGTCCGCTTCGGCCCCCGCCTCGTCGGCCGTCTCCACCGCCCACTCCCACCCGAACTCCCCCTCTGCCGCGCACTCCGTCGCCGGGCCGCCGGCCGCCGCGGTGCAGGCGGTCCAGCCGCTGCCGAGCGGGCTCCGGCTCGAACTCGTCGACCCCGGCGAGGACCCGCCCGCCCAAGGCCCGCAGTCCGACACCGCGAAGTCCCCGGCGCTCAGCGCGGAGGGCGCGGCCAGCTCGGCGGTCAACGCGGACCTCGCCGAACTCGGCGCCTCCGTCATCCCCGCGCTGACCAAGGAGCAGACGGAGAGCGACCTCGTCGAGTCGCGCGGCATCGTCCAGGCCGCCGCCTCGAAGCCGTACATCGGGCCGCGTCCGCGCATCGTCACCCGCAAGGGCTGGGGCGCGGACGAGAAGCTGCGCGAGCGGAACTTCGTCTACACGAAGTCGGTGCGCGCGGCCTTCGTGCACCACAGCGCGTCCGGCAACAACTACAGCTGCTCAGAGGTCCCT
Source organism: Streptomyces sp. Da 82-17 (assembly GCF_046098215.1). Classification (NCBI taxonomy): domain Bacteria; kingdom Bacillati; phylum Actinomycetota; class Actinomycetes; order Kitasatosporales; family Streptomycetaceae; genus Streptomyces; species Streptomyces sp. Da 82-17. Next base: position 28,866 of record NZ_JBJURH010000017.1, on the reverse strand, counting down.
TCGCTGCTGCGCAGCATCTACCGCTACCACGTCAAGAGCAGCGGCTGGCGGGACTTCGGCTACAACTTCGCCGTCGACAAGTGCGGAAACATCTACGAAGGACGTGCCGGAGGTGTGGCCAAACCCGTCCTGGGGGCCCACACTCTCGGTTTCAACAGCAACAGCATGGGCATCGCGGTCCTCGGCACGTACAGCAACGACAACCCGCCCGAGGCCGCGGTGACCGCGGTCGCCAGGCTGACCGCCTGGAAGCTCGGGCTGTACGGGGCGAACCCGCGCGGCACTGCCGTCCTCAAGTCGGCCGGCAGCAACCTCTACAAGAAGGGTGCGAACGTCCGCCTCAACGTGATCTCCGGGCACCGCGACGGCTTCGCCACGGAGTGCCCGGGCGGACGGCTGTACGACAAGCTCGGCACGGCCCGCGCGTCCTCGGCCCGCTACCAGGGCCGGTGAACCCTCACCGGGAACACGGCTGAACCACGGCCGGGGCGGCTCGCACAGCCGCCCCGGCCGTACGCGTGGAGGCACGGAACACGGACGCGGGAAAGGCACGGAACAGCGGCACGCCGAGGTCAGCAGACGTAACAACACGCACACAGACGCAACTGAAAACGCCCATGAACGGTCTGCCTACACTGACCGGCCGGACCAGACCAGTCCGGCGTACCGGACCCGACCAGTCCGGTGCAGTGACCGGTGTACGAGACAGGCCCCGCCCCCGGCAGGAAGCAGAGGCGACAGGTGACAGAAGCGATCCTCCTGGTCGGTGGCAAGGGGACCCGGCTCAGGCCGCTCACCGTGCACACGCCGAAACCGATGGTCCCGGCCGCGGGAGTGCCGTTCCTCACACACCAGTTGGCGCGGGCGCGCGCCGCGGGCGTCGAGCACATCGTGCTCGCCACCTCGTACCTGGCGGAGGTCTTCGAGCCGTACTTCGGCGACGGCTCCGAGCTCGGCCTGCACCTGGAGTACGTCACCGAGGAGGAGCCGCTCGGCACCGGCGGCGCCATCCGCAACGTCGCCTCGCGGCTGCACTCCGCGCCCGAGGACCCGGTGCTGATCTTCAACGGCGACATCCTCACCGGCCTGGACATCCCCGCCCTCGTCACCACCCACGAGACCTCCGGCGCCGACGTCTCGCTGCACCTGACCCGCGTCGACGACCCACGCGCGTACGGGCTCGTGCCCACCGACGACACCGGCCGCGTGCAGGCCTTCCTGGAGAAGCCGCAGACGCCCGAGGAGATCGTCACCGACCAGATCAACGCGGGCGCGTACGTCTTCCGGCGCTCGGTGATCGACACCATCCCCGCGGGCCGCCCGGTCTCCGTCGAGCGCGAGACGTTCCCCGAACTCCTCGCGTCCGGCGCGCACTTGCAGGGCATGGTCGACTCCACGTACTGGCTGGACCTCGGCACCCCGCAGGCCTTCGTGCGCGGCTCGGCCGACCTCGTCCTCGGCCGCGCACCCTCGCCCGCCGTGCCGGGGCGGCGCGGCGAACGGCTCGTGCTGCCCACCGCCGAGGTCGCCCCCGACGCCAAGCTGACCGGCGGCACCGTCGTCGGCGCGGGCGCGCGGGTCGGCGCGGGCGCCCGGATCTCGGGCAGCACCGTTCTGGAGGGCGCGGTGGTCGAGCCCGGCGCGGTCGTGACGGACTCGCTGATCGGCGCGGGCGCCCGCATCGGGGCCCGTACGGTCCTGGCCGGCGCGGTCGTCGGCGACGGCGCGCGCATCGGGGCGGACAACGAGCTGCGGGACGGGGTCCGCGTGTGGTGCGGGGCGGAACTCGCGGACGGCGCCGTGAGGTTCTCCTCGGACCAGTAAGGGCTTTTCGCCTTCGGCCTTCCGCCTTCGGCCTTCCGCCCGGCATGTGGCGCACGGGGGCCCGCGCAGCGCCTACGCTCGGAGGGTCGTCCGTTCGACCCCGAGGACCCCCGTGGCAGGTCGCTTCGTCCAGCAGCCGGTGCCGGCGCGCCCGCACCGCGGCTCCCGCGTACCCGCACGCACCGGGGCCGTCCCGCGGCAGGCCGCCGCCGAGTCCCGCCGCCTCACGCCGACCGGGCCCCTCGACCTCCGCCTGGTCCTCGGCCCGCTGCGGCGCGGCCCCGGCGACCCCACGTACCGGGCGACGCCCGACGGCTCGTTCTGGCGGGCCAGCCGCACGCCCGACGGGCCGGGCACGCTCCGGGTCGCGCTGCGCTCGGGGACCGTGCACGCGGACGCCTGGGGGCCCGGCGCGGGCTGGCTGCTCGGGCGGCTCCCCGACCTGGTCGGCGAGGCGGACGAGCCCGACGTGTTCGAGCCGCGGCACCGCCTCGTCGCCGCGACGCACCGGCGGCGGCCCGGCCTCAGACTGATGCGGACCGGGCTCGTCCTGGAGTCGCTGATCCCGTCGGTCCTGGAGCAGAAGGTCACCACCGACGAGGCGTACCGCGCCTGGCGCCTCCTGGTCCGCAAGTACGGCGAACCGGCGCCGGGCCCCGCCCCCGACCGCATGCACGTGATGCCCGAGCCGCGCGCCTGGCGCATGATCCCGTCCTGGGAGTGGCACCGCGCGGGCGTCGACGACAAGCGCGCCTCGACGATCCTGCGCGCCGTGCGCGTCGCCCACCGCCTGGAGGAGGCGGTCGGCATGGAGCCCCGACAGGCCCGGGAACGCCTGGAGTCGGTGCCCGGCATCGGCCCCTGGACCTCCGCCGAGACGGTGCAGCGCAGCCACGGCGCCCCGGACGAGGTGACCGTCGGCGACCTGCACCTGCCCGGCATCGTCGGGTACGCCCTGGCGGGGGAGCGGGACAGCGACGACGCGCGGATGCTGGAGCTCCTGGAGCCCTACCGCGGCCAGCGGCACCGCGCCGCCCGCCTGATCCTCCTGTCCGGCCGCACCCCGCCCCGGCGCACACCGAAGATGCCGCGCGTCGACATCGGCGAACTCTGACCCGCCCGCCGGCCAGGCCGGCGCGCCTACGCGCCTCCGTCCCGCTAGCGCACCTCGATGAAGTCCGCCACCTCGCGCGGCGGGCGTTCACGCGGCTCCTCCGCCGCCCGGCCCACCGCGACGGCCCCCATCGGGTCCCAGTTCTCCGGCAGCCCGAGCACGCCTCGTACGACGTCACGGCAGAACATCGTCGACGAGATCCACGCCGAGCCGAGGCGCTCACCGGCCAGGGCCACCAGGAAGTTCTGGATGCCGGCGCCGGTCGCGACCACGAACATCTCCCGCTCGGCGGCGTCCCTGCGCGCGTCCCCGTACGTGTGCGCGCCGTCCGTCACCAGGCAGGGCACGACCAGGTACGGGGCGTTCCGCAGTACGTCGCCGCGGCGCACGCGCTTGGCGATGGACTCCTCGGACTTGCCGTCGGCCCGCAGGTCCGCGATCCACTTCTCCCGCATGGCGTCGAGGAGTTCGGTCCGCGCCTTCGGGCTCTCCAGGAGCACGAACCGCCAGGGCGTCGTGTGGTGCGGCGCGGGCGCGGTCACGGCGGCGGCCACCGCGCGGCGCACGGCCCCGGGGTCCACCGGGTCGTCGGTGAAGCTCCGCACGGTACGGCGCCCGGTGACGGCCTCGCGCACCGCCTCCGACGTGCCGAGCCGGAACATGTCGTCCGCGGCGCCCCGCACCATCGCCCGCGCGCCGGTGTCGTCCTCGCCCCCGCCCACGGCGTGGGGCAGCCCGCGGACCACGGCGACCGGCAGCCCGGCGGCCTTGCCCTTCACCAGGTCGCCCGCCGCCGCGAGTTCGTCCGCGGTCGCCACGACGGTCGCGCTCAGCGGGTTGCCGTACGCGTCCGTGCCGCCGCGCAGATCGTCCAGGACGCGCACGCCGGCGGCGCCGATGGCCACGTCCGTCAGGCCGGTGCGCCAGGGGCGGCCGAAGGTGTCGGTGACGAGCACGCCGACGTCCACGCCGAGCGCGTCCCGCAGCCCTGTGCGGATCGCGCGCGCCGAGGCGTCCGGGTCCTCGGGCAGCAACAGGACGGTCCCCTCAGGGGTGTTGGAGGCGTCCACTCCGGCGGCGGCCATGACCAGGCCCTGCCGGTTCTCGACGATCCGGAGCGTCCCGCGCCGCGCGACCACGCGCACCGTCTCGGCGTCGATCGCCGCCTCCCGGTCGGCGGCGTCGAGGATCCGCCCCTCCGCCTTGGAGACGATCTTCGACGTGACGAGCACGACGTCCCCGTCCACCAGGCCAGGCTCGGCGGTCGCGATCAGCTTCGCCAGGTCGTCCCCGGCCTTCACCTCGGGCAGCCCCGGCACCGCCCACACGCGGTACGCGGGCGCGCTCACGCGCGTACCTCCGCGGCGAGCGCGAGGGCCTCGCGGGCCATGGCGGCGGTGGCGTCCACGTCGGTCATCATCAGCGGCACCGCCCTGCAGCGGATCCCGGCGGCCTCGACGCGCTCGACCGCGCCCTCGTCCACCGTGTCCACCAGCCAGCCGTCCAGCAGGCCCGAGCCGTAGTGCTCGGCGACCGCGGCGGCGCTCGACTCGACGCCCACCGCGGCGAGCACCTTGTCCGCCATGCCGCGCACGGGCGCGTCCCCGACGATCGGCGAGAGCCCGACGACCGGCACCCCGGCCTCGGCGATGGCCTCGCGGATCCCCGGCACGGCGAGGATCGTGCCGACGCTGACGACCGGGTTGGACGGCGGGAACAGCACGACGTCCGCCGCTGCGATCGCCTCCAGGACGCCCGGAGCGGGCTTGGCCTGCTCGGCGCCGACGGGCACGACGGCCAGCGCGTCCACGGAGGCGCGCAGCCGCACCCAGTACTCCTGGAAGTGGACGGCCTTCCGCTCGCCGTCGATCTCCACCGCGACATGCGTCTCGACCCGGTCGTCCGACATCGGGAGCAGCCGCACGCCGGGCTGCCAGCGCTCGCACAGCGCCTCGGTGACGGCGCTGAGCGGGTAGCCGGCGCCCATCATCTGCGTCCGCACGATGTGCGTCGCGAAGTCCCGGTCGCCCAGGCCGAACCACTCGGGCCCGACGCCGTACGCCGCGAGCTCGCCCTTGACCTGGAACGTCTCGTCGGAACGGCCCCAGCCCTGCTCCTCGTTGATGCCGCCGCCCAGCGTGTACATCACCGTGTCGAGGTCGGGGCAGACCTTCAGGCCGAACAGATGGATGTCGTCACCGGTGTTGCCGATGACGGTGATGTCGGCGTCGGGCGCGGCGGCCTTGAGACCGCGCAGGAAACGGGCACCACCGATGCCTCCGGCCAGAACCACAATGCGCATGCGCCCAGCATGTCAGGTGGCTGTGACAGCGGTTCAGGCGGTGACGGCATCCCGTACGGTCTCGGCCACGCCGCCCGAGCACTGCGCCGCGTGCATCGGCATCTCGGTGAGGCCGGGGTAGTAGATGTGCAGGCTGACGGCGGGTTCGAGGGCGTCGTTCACGACCTCGTGGACGTAGCCGGGCGCGAAGACGCGCTGCGCGCCGGCCGCCAACGCGCGCGTGCCGCGCTCGGTGCGCTCGGTCAACTCGCCCTGGAGCACGGTCAGTACGCCGGACGAGGGGCCGTGGTCGTGCAGTCCGCTGCCCTGCCCGGGCACCCAGCTGAGCAGCCAGATCTCGTAGCCGATCGGGGTCTCCCCTGCTCGAGCGGAGCCGAGAGCTTGGGGAACGGTGCGCAGGCGGTGGTACCAGCGGCTCGTGGCGTCGTACTCCACGAGGTGCTCCCACTGGGAGCGGTCGGCGGCGACGGCGCGGGCGAGCCCGGCGAATTCGGCGACGGTGGCGGGGTGTTCACGGGCGGGCTGCAGGAGGTGCTGGACCTCGAGGATGTCGCCGGCGATCTGCAGGTCGCTGTCGCTGTTCATCGGTGCGGTGTTCCTCGGCGGGGAGAGGTGCGGGGACGTCACTGTCCGTGATCCTGGACAGTCGCTCGGGTCACGAGCGGGAGGGGCGGCCCGGGTGCGGGCGAGGGGTGCGGAGCCCGGGGCGGGGGCTCGGCGGTGCGGAACGGCTGGAGCGCGATGGGCTCAACAGCAACAGGAACAGCGACAGCTCTCCAGGGCAGCACAGAGGGATCCACCGGTGTGGATCCGAGTGAGCGCCAAGTTCGCGAGCATGCCCAACAGGAGACCGGTTCACACGTCTACTGTCAACCTGATGTCCGGATTGCGGGATATGGTTCACCGTATCCGGTTGTTCGTTATGCCGAAAGGTTTGTGCATCGGCCGGATCGGACAGGTGGCGCTGCATCCGGACGCGTAAACGTCGTTGCCTTCTCGTGACTCGTTCGTGATCGGGATCGCTTCGGTGTGCGTCTCGGCAACGCGACCGTCCTCCGGTGCGTCTTTACGGGTATCGGCAGGGTGTGCGGGATCGTCGCCGAGAAGTGTCCGGGTTTAAGGCGATTTGAACACTTTCCGCAAAGCCTTGGTTCCGCAGAGTGAATAAGGGACCCAATAGCAGATCTCGGCTTGACTGGCCCGGATCGGCACACTTGTAATTTCACTCGTGTCGTTCGGCCGAAATCGGTAACGGCAGCATCACGGGGACTGCACAGACAGACGAGGGGCGCACATGACCGAGCTGTTCCAGCAACTGCTGGTCGAGGACGCGGACGAAGAACTCGGCTGGCAGGAGCGCGCACTGTGCGCCCAGACCGATCCCGAGTCCTTCTTTCCGGAGAAGGGCGGCTCCACGCGCGAGGCCAAGAAGGTCTGTCTCGCCTGTGAGGTCAGGTCCGAATGCCTCGAATACGCACTCGCCAACGACGAGCGATTCGGCATCTGGGGCGGCCTGTCGGAGCGAGAACGCCGACGGCTGAAAAAGGCCGCCGTCTGAGCCGCCGATCGAGCCGACGTCCGAGCCGACGTCCGAGCCGACGTCCGATCCGCATCAGGCGCCGACTCCGGTGACCGCACCGGTCGTTCGGCGACCGAAGACCATCCGACCCCGACCCGCGCCGAGCAAAAGGCGCACACCCCGACGTAACGAACGGTCCGCCGCTTGTGGGTTGTCCACAGGCGGCGGACCGCTGTGTTTCCCAGCCGTTAGTGTGGCCCCCGTCCGAGACGCCCCCCGAGCACAGCCCGGCCCAGGCGTCCACCGCAGTCCATCGAACCGGGGCCCGTACCTCGATGTCCGTGCACAGCCATTCGGCAGGCCAGTACGACGCTGCCGCAGCCGCGTCCCCCCAGGCCCAGACGCCTGAGTTCCCCAGGCACGTCGTCACCGCGGTCCTCGTCTCGCACGACGGCGCCCGGTGGCTGCCCGACGCCCTCGGCGGCCTGCTCGGCCAGGAACGCCCCGTGCAGAACGTGATCGCCGCCGACACCGGCAGCGCCGACGACTCCGCCGCGATCGTCACGGACGCCCTCGGCCCCGACCGCGTCCTGCACCTCGCCCGCCGCTCCGGATTCGGCACCGCCGTCGACGAGGCCGCCCGCACCGCGCGCGTGCTCACGCCCGACGACCTGCCGTACCTGAAGCGCCCCAGCGGCTGGGACCCGGTCACGCGCACCTGGCGCGACGAGGCGTACGACATGCCGGAACTCCCGTACGGGGAACCGGTCCAGTGGCTCTGGCTGCTGCACGACGACTGCGCCCCCGAGCCCGGCGCCCTCGCCGAACTCCTGCGCACCGTCGAGCGCGAGCACGAGGCCAACCGCGAAGTCGCCGTCGTAGGACCCAAACTGCGCGGCTGGTACGACCGCAGGCAGCTGCTCGAGGTCGGCGTCTCCATCGCGCACAGCGGCCGCCGCTGGACCGACCTGGACCGCCGCGAGCAGGACCAGGGCCAGCACGACCAGGTGCGCCCCGTCCTGTCGGTGTCCACCGCGGGCATGCTCATCAGGCGGGACGTGTACGAGGAGCTGGGCGGCTTCGACCGGCGCCTGCCCCTCATGCGGGACGACGTCGACCTCTGCTGGCGGGCCCAGGCGGCCGGCCACCGCGTCCTGATCGCACCCGACGCCGTCATGCGGCACGCCGAGGCCTCCGCCCGCGAGCGCCGCACCGTCGACTGCGTCGGCCGCACCGCCGCGAGCCCGCACCGCGTCGACAAGGCCGGCGCCGTCTACACGCTGCTCGCCAACACCCGTACGGCGATGCTGCCCTGGGTGCTGCTGCGCCTCGTGCTCGGCACCCTGCTGCGCACGCTCGCGTACCTCGTCGGCAAGGTGCCCGGCCAGGCGCTCGACGAGGTCGCCGGTCTCTTCGGCGTACTGCTGCGCCCGGAGCGGATCCTCGGCGCCCGCAAACGCCGCGGCAAGCCACAGGTCGAGGCCGCCGAGCTGCGCCCGCTCTTCCCCTCGCCCGGCGCGACGGTCCGCCTCACCGTCGAGCAGGTCGCCTCCAACCTGGTCGGCCGGTCCGACCCGGAGGCCTCGTCCGGCGGGCGGCACGGCGCGGTGGAGTCCGGGCCGGGCGGGGACGACGCCGAGTTCCTGGAGGTCGAGCAGTTCGCCCGCCTCAAGCGGATCGCCCGCAAGCCGGGCCCTGTGCTCTTCGGCGTGCTGCTCCTGTTCTCGCTGATCGCCTGCCGCGCGCTGCTCGGCGGCGGCGCCCTCGCAGGCGGCGCGATGCTGCCGGTCCCGGCCGACGTCTCCGAGCTCTGGGGCCGGTACGCGGACGCCTGGCATCCGGTCGGCACCGGCGGCACCCAGTCGGCCCCGCCCTACCTCGCGTTCGTCGCCGCCCTCGCCACCGTCCTGCTCGGCTCGACCGGGCTCGCCGTCACGGTCCTGCTCGTCTGCTCGGTCCCGCTGGCCGGCCTCGCGGCTTACTTCGCGTCCCGGCCGCTCGTCGAGTCCCGCCTGCTGCGCGCCTGGGCGGCCGTCGCGTACGCCTTCCTGCCCGCCGCCACGGGCGCGCTCGCGGGCGGGCACCTGGGCACCGCCGTGCTCGCGACGCTGCTGCCGCTCATCGCGCGGGCCGGGCTCGCCGCGAGCGGACTGCTGCTGAAGACCGAGGGCGCGCGCGGCAGTTGGCGCGCCACGTGGGCGTACGCATTGCTGCTCACGATCGCGACCGCCTTCACGCCGGTCGTCTGGCCCGTCGCCCTGGTGCTCGGCCTGGCCCTGCTCGCGGTGCGCCGCGGGGACCTCGCCGCGTACGGGCTGCGCTTCCTGGCCGCGCTCGGCGTGCCGCTGCTCGTGCTCGCGCCCTGGTCGCTGTCGCTGCTGCCCTTCGGCTTCTTCCGGACGACGGGGCTCGACTTCGGTGCGGGTTCCGCCTCCGGGCTCGACCTGCTCGGCCTCAGCCCCGGCGGGCCCGGGGCCGGTGGCGGGCTGCTCCTGATCGGCTTCGTGCTCGCCGCGCTCGCCGCCCTGCTGCGCGGTGAGCGGCAGCTCGCGATCCGCACCGCCTGGGCCGTCGCGCTCACCGGTTTCGTCTTCGCGGCCCTGAGCAACGGCTCGGCCTGGGCGGGCCCGGCGACGCTCGTGTACGGCATCGCGCTGCTCGCCGCCGCCGTGGTCGGCGCCGAGGGGGCGCACGCGCGCGTGGCCGAGCAGAGCTTCGGCTGGCGCCAGCCCGTCGCCGCACTGATCGCCGTCGCGGCCGTCCTCGGCCCGCTGGTCGCCGCCGTCGGCTGGATGGTCCGCGGCGCCGACGGTCCGCTGGAGCGGCGCGACCCGGCGCAGGTCCCGGCCTTCGTCGCCGAGGAGTCCGGCACGAAGGACCAGCCCCGCACGCTCGTCCTGAACAGCGACTCCGAGGCCCGCGTCGGGTACGTGCTCGTGCGCGGCCCCGGCGCCCGGCTCGGCGACGCGGAGCTGGCCGCGGCGGGCGAGGGCAACGACCTCCTCGACCGGACCGTCGCCCACCTGGTCGCGGGCTCCGGCGCCGACCAGGTCGACCAGCTCGGCGACTTCGCGGTGCGGTACGTCCTCCTGGAGGCGGGCGCGCCCCGCGGGATGAGCCGCACGCTCGACGCCACACCCGGCCTGACCCGCCTCAGCCGGCAGGACGGCAGCTCGCTGTGGCGGGTCGACCGGCAGGTCGCGCGCGCCGCGATCGTGCCCCCGTCGGGCACGCCGCAGCCGGTCGCCGCGGGCCCCGTCGAGATCCACACGGACGTCCCGGCGGGCCCCGAGGGCCGCACGCTCCGCATCGCCGACTCCGCCGCCGACGGCTGGACGGCGACCCTGGACGGCGAGCCGCTCACCCGCAAGACCGTCGACGGCTGGGCGCAGGGCTTCGAACTGCCCCCGTCCGGCGGCCGGTTGGACGTCACGTACGACACTCCCGGTACGCACACGGGCTGGCTCTGGGCGCAGGGCGCGCTCGTCGTGGTGCTCGTGGTCCTGGCCCTGCCGGGCCGCCGTGACACCGTGGACGACGACCTTCCGGACGAGCCGCTCACCGTCCCCGCGCAGCCCGTCGAGGGCGAGGGCCGCCGCGCCCGCCGGCTCCGTGCCGCTCAGGAGGCCGAGGCGGCCGCCCAGGGCCACGCCCCCGAGCCCGCACCGGCTCCGGCCGCACCCGCCGCCCCGCCCGCTTCCCCGCCCGTCGTCCCGCAGCAGCAGCCGCAGGACGACTGGGCCACGGCGGCCTACGCCGCGACCCCGCCCGCGCGGGCGCAGTACCCGGCGGGCGGGTACGATCAGCAGTACGCGCCGGGGGCGTACGAGCCGGATGCCTATGCCCAACAGGGCGGTGCGCCGGGGACGTTCGACCAGCAGGCGCAGCAGGCGCAGCAGGCGCCGCAGGCCCACCCGGGCCAGTACGGAAGCGGAACCTTCGACTACGGCGACTACGGCGGCTACGGCGCCCAGGCGGCCCAACCGGTCACGCACGACCAGCCCGCCGACCCGGCCATGCCTCCGCCCCCGCCGCCCGTGCCGCCGCAGGCCCCGCCGTACGCACCGTACGAGGGCTATGAACAGCCGTACGGCGGCGGCGACTTCAGGTCCGACAGTGAGCGCCCCGACGGGAGCCAGCAGTGAACCGCACGACCCTGTCCCTGATCGCCGCGGGTACAGCGCTGGCCGCCGTCACCGGGTTCGCCGCGCTCACCGCACCCGACGGCAGCGCGGCCGCCGGCAGCACCGCCGAGGCGGAGCAGCGGCCCGTGGACCGCAGCAGCCTGCTGTGCCCGGCGCCGAGCACGTCCGACCTGGCGGACACGGCGTACACGTCGTTCACACCCAAGTCCGCGGGGCAGGCCGGCAAGGGCGCGGCCGAACTCGTGGGCGCCGCGCGGGAGTCGGGCAGCGGCGGTTCCGGCAAGGACGACGGCAAGGGCGACGAGAAGGCGAAGGAGAAGCGGCCCGGCAAGCCCGTGCCGACCGTGAAGAGCCCCGGCAAGCCGGTGACCGAGGAGGTCTCCGGGGCCGACGCGCCCGCGCTCGTCGGCTCGGCGGACGGCGCGCTCGCCCCCGGCTGGACCGTCCAGCAGACGACGACGGTCGCGGCGGGCAGCGGCCGCGGCGTGCACGGCCTGGCCTGCGGCGCTCCGGACACCGACTTCTGGTTCCCCGGCGCGAGCACGGCGGAGGAGCGGAGCGACTACGTCCACCTGACGAACCCGGACGACACGGCCGCCGTGGTCGACATCGAGCTGTTCGGCTCGCGCGGCGCCCTGGAGTCGGACGTCGGCGAGGACATCCAGGTGCCGCCGCACTCCAGCGTCCCGGTGCTGCTCTCCACGCTCACGGACGAGCCGCAGACCAATGTGACGGCGCACGTCACGGCGCGCGCGGGCCGCGTGGGCGCCGCCGTGCAGTCCGCCGACGACAAGCTGGGCGGCGACTGGCTGCCGGCCTCCGCCGACCCGGCGGGCAGCGTCGTCCTGCCCGGCATCCCGAAGGACGCCACCTCCGTGCGCCTGGTCGCCTTCGCGCCCGGCGAGCAGGACGCGGACCTGAAGCTGTCCCTCGCGGGCCCGACGGGCTCGATCGTCCCGGCCGGCAACGAGACGCTGCACGTCAAGAGCGGTATGACGGCGGCGGTCGACCTCGGCGACATCACGAAGGGCGAGCCGGGCTCCCTGCTGCTCACGCCCACGGAGGATTCCGTTCCGGTGGTGGCGGCGCTGCGTGTCACGCGTGGCGAGGGCGCCCGGCAGGAGACGGCGTTCATCCCGGCGACGGCCCCCGTGGGCGAGCGCGCGACGGTCGCGGACAACCGCGCCAAGGGTTCGACGCTCTCCCTGGTCGCCCCGCCCGGCAAGACCGCCAAGGTCCGCGTCACGGCCTCCGCGGGCTCGGAGGGCGGCTCGCCGGCCACGAAGACGTACACCGTGCGGGGCGGCACCACGCTCGCCGTCAGGCCGCCCGTGCCGAGCGGTCTGAAGGGCTCGTACGCGCTGACGGTGGAGCAGCTCTCCGGCACGGTGCACGCGGCGCGGACGCTGGAGCTGCCGGAGGACGGCGTGCCGATGTTCACGGTCCAGACGCTGCCGGACGACGGCGGCACGATCACGGTGCCGCACGCCGAGCAGGACCTGTCGATCCTGCAGAAGTAGCGGATGCCGCGGGAGCGGCGAAAGCGGCCGGGTGCCGGGCGGGTCTGCACCCCCGTCCCGGCCCCCGGGTGCGCGCGTCAGTCCGCGCCGCGTCAGTCCTCGCCGTAGCGCGGGTCGACCGCGTCCGGGGTCAGGCCGAGGAGCTCGGCGACCTGCTCCACGACCACCTCGTGCACCAGGGCGGCGCGCTCGTCCCGGCTCTTCGTGCGGATCTCGACCGGGCGGCGGTAGACGACGATCCGCGCGGGTGTGTCGTCCCGCGCGGCGAGCGTCCCGCCCAGGGGCACGCCGTCCTCGCCGAGCGCCTCGCTCGCGCCGTTCATGTACGGCACGTCCTGGACCAGGAACTCGATGTCGGCGAGCTGCGGCCAGCGCCGCTCGAGCCGCTCCACGGAGTCCTGCACGAGGTCGGCGAAGACCTCGCCCCGGCTCGCGGCGAGCGGCACCTGCGGCGGCGCCACGGGTCCGCGCATGCCGCGGCCGTGCCGGTCTCTGCGGCGGATCCTGGGCTCGGTCGCGCGGGGCGGTACGGACTTGTCCATCACCGGTGAAGCGTAATCCTCCGCACTGACACCGGGCGGCCACGCGGGCTCCACGCGCGCGTGGAGCCCGGAACTGCGGCCCCGGCGGCGTCAGCCGCGCGACCGGACGGCGGCGGGCTTGTCGCCCGATGACCATTCCAGCCAACCTTGGGCTCGTTTGCGTAACCCACCGAGACCACCGGACTCATGGCAAATGACGGCATTTGCACCGAGTGTGGTCCGGTTTCAACCCCCTTGATCCTGGCTCTTCTTGGGGTCTGCGCAGGTCAGAACGGGCTCCCCGGAGGGGCCTGTGTGAGGGATCACACCGCGACACGGGGGAGTGACCTCGGGGAGAGTCGTCGCGGCCCGCTCAAGAGTGCGGTACCGTCCAACGTCGTGAGCCCTGTACGTCGCTGTTCGCGCACCGCTTGCGGCCGTCCCGCCGTCGCGACGCTGACGTACGTCTACGCCGACTCGACCGCGGTCCTCGGCCCCCTCGCCACTTACGCCGAACCCCACTGCTACGACCTGTGCGCCGAGCACTCCGAGCGCCTCACCGCGCCGCGTGGCTGGGAGGTCGTCCGGCTGGCCGACACGTCGGCGCCGGGGCGCCCGAGCGGGGACGACCTGGAGGCGCTCGCCAACGCCGTCCGTGAGGCGGCCCGCCCCCAGGAGCGTGCGGCCGAGGCCGGCGGCAGCGGGGCGCGCTCGGCGGACCCGATGGAGGTCGCCCGCCGCGGCCACCTCCGCGTCCTCCGCTCGCCGGAGAACTGAGAACTCCTCCCCAGCAGCGTCTTTCCGCCTCCCTCTGAGGCTGACGTTTTCTCTTCAACAATCGTTGCTGTACGGACCATTGACTTCCCCTTGTCGCGGACACGACGATTCCGCCACCCGTGAGTGATCGCTTTCCGCATGCCGGAATGGACGGGAAGTGACGGAACCTCATGGGGCCCGGGAGGCCCGTGTGTTCGTACAGGAACTGGAACCCGTCGCCGACTCGCTCGGCCTGTCCGCACTGATCGCCGCACTACCCCTGGTCACCGTGCTCGTCCTGCTCGGCGCGGTCCGCATGAAGGCCCACCGCGCGGGGCTCATCGGCCTCGCCGTCGCCGTCCTCGTCGCCTGGCTCGCGTACGGGATGCCGCTCGGGCAGACGCTGTCGAGCGGCGCGCAGGGCGTACTCTTCGGCCTCTTCCCGATCATGTGGATCGTCGTCAACGCCCTGTGGGTGTACCGGATGACCGTCCGCACCCAGCACTTCGACATCCTGCGCCGCTCCTTCGGGCGGCTCTCCGACGACCCACGCATCCAGGCGCTCGTCATCGCCTTCTGCTTCGGCGCGCTCCTGGAGGCGCTCGCGGGCTTCGGCGCGCCGGTCGCCATCAGCGCGGTGATGCTGGTCGCGCTCGGCTTCCAGCCGGTGCGCGCGGCCGTCGTCGCCCTCGTCGCCAACACCGCGCCCGTCGCCTTCGGCGCCATGGGCACACCGGTCGTGACGCTCGCTCAGGTCACCGGCCTGCCCCTGGAGTCGGTCGCCTCCGTCGTGGGCCGTCAGACGCCGCTCCTGGCCCTTGTGGTGCCGCTCGTGCTCGTCGGCCTGGTCGACGGCAAGCGCGGGCTGCGCGAGACCTGGCTGCCCGCCGTGGTGTGCGGAACCGCCTTCGCCGCCGCCCAGTTCGTGGCGTCCAACTACGTCTCCGCCCAACTCGCCGACATCGGGGCCGCACTGGCCGGCGCCGCCGCCCTCGTGGCCCTCCCCAGCGCCCGCAAACCGGCCGCCGAACCGGTGCGCGCCGCGGTCCTCACCGGCGTACGCAGCGAGGACCTGGACACCGAGGACCCGCGCCGCGAAGTGGTGCGCGCCTACGCGCCGTACGCGCTCATCGTGGTCGTGTTCTCGCTCGCGCAGATCCCGGCGGTCAAGGACCTGCTCGCCGGGGCCACCCAGGTCTTCGACTGGCCGTTCCTCAACGTCGCCGACCCCGAGGGCAACCCGGTCGGCGCCAACGAGTTCTCCCTTCCGCTGATCGCGACCGGCGGCACGCTCGTGCTGTTCGCCGGGGTCCTCACGGCCGGCGTGATCGGGGTGCACGCGCGCGTGGCGCTGCGCGAATGGGGCGCCACTGTGCACGAACTGCGCTTCGCGATCCTCACCGTCACCTCGGTGCTCGCCCTGGCGTACGTCATGAACCTCTCCGGACAGGCCGCCGTCATCGGGCACTTCGTGGCCGCGGCGGGCGCGGGGCTCGCGTTCCTGTCGCCGGTGCTCGGCTGGTTCGGCGTCGCCGTCTCAGGTTCCGACACCTCCGCCAACGCGCTGTTCGGCGCCCTGCAGGTGACGGCCGCGCGGCAGTCCGGACTCTCGCCCGAACTCCTCGCCGCCGCCAACAGCTCCGGTGGTGTGCTCGGCAAGATGATCTCGCCGCAGAACCTCACCATCGCCTGCGCGGCCGTCGGACTCGCGGGCAAGGAGGGCGACTTGCTCCGCAAGGTGCTGCCCTGGAGCCTCGGCCTGCTCCTGGTGATGTGTCTGATCGTCGTCGCCCAGAGCACGTTCCTGCTGGGGTGGATGCTGCCCTGAGCCGTTGCTCCCTGAGTCGTTGCTCCACGAGCTGTTCCTCCGCTGAGCCGTTGCTCCCAGGGGTACTGGTCCCAGGGAGCGCGGCGACCGCCCGGACACCGACCCGACACCGTCCGGCCACCGCCGGGACACGGCCCGGACATCGCCGTGTCCCGGCGGCCGGGCTCGTGCCGGACTGTCAGCGGCGAGCGGTACGTTGGGGGGCACCGCACAGGATTCCAGGAGGGTTGGCAGTGGCTGATCTGTCGCAGATCGTGAAGGCGTACGACGTACGCGGGGTGGTCCCCGACCAGTGGGACGAATCCCTGGCCGAGCTGTTCGGCGCGGCCTTCGCGCAGGTCACGGACGCGCGCGCGATCGTGGTCGGGCACGACATGCGACCGTCCTCCCCGGGGCTGTCGCGGGCCTTCGCGCGCGGTGCGGCCGCCCGCGGGGTCGACGTCACCGAGATCGGCCTGTGCTCGACGGACCAGCTGTACTACGCCTCCGGCGCCCTCGACCTGCCCGGCGCGATGTTCACCGCCTCGCACAACCCGGCGCAGTACAACGGCATCAAGATGTGCCGCGCGGGCGCCGCCCCGGTCGGGCAGGACACCGGTCTCGCCGAGATCCGCCGCCTCGTCGAGGAGTGGTCGGCCGCCGGCGCCCCCGCCCCGGCCGACACCCCCGGCGAGATCACCGGCCGCGACACCCTCAAGGACTACGCGGCCCACCTCCGCCACCTCGTGGACCTGACGGAGATCCGCCCCCTGAAGGTCGTCGTGGACGCGGGCAACGGCATGGGCGGGCACACCGTCCCGACCGTCTTCGAGGGCCTGCCGCTCGAACTGGTGCCGATGTACTTCGAGTTGGACGGCACGTTCCCCAACCACGAGGCCAACCCGCTCGACCCGGCGAACATCGTGGACCTCCAGAAGCGCGTCCGCGCCGAGGACGCCGACCTGGGCCTCGCCTTCGACGGTGACGCGGACCGCTGCTTCGTGGTGGACGAGCGCGGCGAGCCGGTCTCCCCGTCGGCGATCACCGCCCTGGTCGCCGCCCGCGAGCTGGCCAGGAACGGCGGCAAGGGCACCGTCATCCACAACCTGATCACCTCCTGGTCGGTCCCCGAGGTCGTACGGGAGAACGGCGGCACGCCCGCGCGCACACGCGTGGGGCACTCCTTCATCAAGGAGGAGATGGCCAAGACCGGCGCGATCTTCGGTGGCGAGCACTCCGCGCACTACTACTTCCGCGACTTCTGGAACGCCGACACCGGCATGCTGGCCGCCCTGCACGTCCTCGCGGCCCTCGGCGGCCAGGAGGGCCCGCTGTCGGCACTGGTCGAGGAGTACGACCGGTACGAGGGCTCGGGCGAGATCAACTCCACGGTCGACGACCAGGCGGGCCGCGCGGCGGCGGTCAAGGAGGCCTACGCCGGCCGCGAGGGGCTGACCCTGGACGAGCTGGACGGCCTGACGGTCACCGGCGCGGACTGGTGGTTCAACCTCCGCCCGTCCAACACCGAGCCGCTGCTCCGCCTGAACGTGGAGGCGCGGGACGCCGAGACCATGGCCCGGGTGCGGGACGAGGTCCTGGCGATCGTCAGAGGCTGAGTGGCAGCGCGGCCTGCGTACGGCCTGGGCCACCGCCGTACGCAGCCCCTGCCGCGTACCCGGACGCACTCTCCCCGCGGCTGTCATGCACACCACCCACGCAGTCCCGGAACCGCCCAGGTCAGGCCGTCACAGCGGGCCCGGGGCCGCCCCTGCGGCCCGGCGTCGGGCCTCGTGCGGCGGTAGGCTGACCAGGCGCAATCCATAGTCCTGACCCGGGCGCCCGCCCAGGTCGGGCCGAGGCCCGCGCGGCCTCGGGCGCAGGTCGGACGGACCTCGGACACCCGAGCCGCCCGCCGACCGAGCCCGACCGCCGCCGACCGCCCCGACCCACTCCGACACACGCTCTGACCACCGGCCCGCCCGACGGTCAGTCACCGAAGGGAACCGTTCCATGGCGCTCGAAGCCGGCCTCCTGGAGATCCTCGCCTGCCCGGCCTGCCACGCCCCCCTCAAGGAGGCGGACGCCGAGCTGCTCTGCACCGGCGAGGGCTGCGGCCTGGCCTACCCGGTGAAGGACGGCATCCCGGTGCTGCTCGTCGACGAGGCCCGCCGCCCCGCCTAGCCGCCCCCGCGCGGGAGCCGGCCGGGCCGACGGCGCCAGCGAAGCCGCCCTCGTCCGCTCCCGCCCCATGCCGTACGCACGCACGACCCCACTGCCGTACGCATCGGCGATCGGAGGCTCCCACCCGTGCTCGACGACTCGCTGCTGGAAGACCCCGAGGCGCTCGGCCGCGCCGACCGCAGAGGCCTGCTGCGCGGCGCCGCGGAAGCAGGCGCCAGAGTGCGCACGGCACTGCGGCACGCCACCGAGTCCGGCCTCACCGAACTCAAACCCGACGGCCGCCCCCGCGCCGTCCTCGTCGCCGGACCCGGCACCGCCGCCGCCGGAGTCGCGGACCTGCTCGACGCGCTCGCCGGCTCGAGCTCCCCGGTCCTGCGGCTCCGCCCCACCGGCGTGGCGCCCGCCGCCGGAGCCCTCCGCTGGGGCCTGCCCGGCTGGGCCGGCCCCGTCGACCTGCTGCTCATCGCCACCCCCGACGGCACCGAACCCGGCCTCGAGGTCCTCGCCGAACAGGCCTACCGGCGCGGCCTCACCGTCGTCTCCGTCGCCCCCGCCAAGGCCCCGCTCACCGAGACCATCGGCGGCAAGCACGGCCTGGCCGTCCCCATGGCGACGCCGCTGCACGCCGAGTACGAGGAGTTGGCCCTCGTCGGCCCCGACGTCCTGTGGGCCCTCCTCACGCCCCTCCTCGTCCTCCTCGGCCGCACCGGCCTGATCGAGGCCGCCCCCGACGCCCTGCAGAAGGTCGCCGACCGCCTCGACGCCACCGCCGAGCGCTGCGGCCCCGCCGTCGCCACGTACAGCAACCCGGCCAAGACCCTCGCCGCCGAGCTGTACGAGACGCTCCCGCTGCTCTGGACCGAAGGCCCCGGCGCGGGCCCCGTCGGCCGCCGCTTCGCCGCCGCGCTCGGTGAGCTCGCCGGCACCCCTGCCCTCGCCGCCGAACTGCCCGAGGCCCTGCCCGCCCACGGTCCGCTGCTCACCGGCGACCTCGCGGCGGGCGGCGACCCCGACGACTTCTTCCGCGACCGCGTCGAGGAAGAACAGGCACTACGCGCGCGTGCCGTCCTGTTGCGCGACCGCTCCGACGGCGGGCTCAGCGCCGCCCCCGCCGCCCGCGAACTCGCCCTCAGCCACGACACCGCGGTCAGCGAACTCGAACCCCAGGACGGCACCGAACTGGAGATGCTCGCCGAGCTGATCGCCGTCACGGATTTCGCCGCCGTTTACCTGGCGCTCGCTTCCGGGGCCCGATGATGACCCACGCCGACCGACCGCAACCGGCCCCGCGGAACCCCGCCCGCCCCCGCCGCCCAGGACAGCCCGCTGCCCGAGCCGGGTCCGGGCCGTCCGCGCCGGCCGCGTGACCCACGTACGAAAGAAGTCCCGCATGGACCGCCTCTCCAACACCGTCCGCCCCTACGCCTGGGGTTCGACCACGGCCATCCCCGAGCTCCTCGGGGTGGAACCGACCGGCGAACCGCAGGCCGAGATGTGGATGGGCGCCCACCCCGGCGCGCCCTCGCGCCTCGAACGCGGCCCGTTGAACGAGGTGATCGCCGCCGCCCCGGAGGCCGAGCTGGGCCCCGAAGCGGTCGCGAAGTTCGGCCCCCGCCTGCCCTTCCTGCTCAAGCTCCTCGCGGCCGGCGCCCCCCTCTCCCTCCAGGTCCACCCCGACCTCGCCCAGGCCAAGGAGGGGTACGAGGACGAGGAGCGCCGCGGCGTCCCCGTCGACGCCCCGCACCGCAACTACAAGGACGCCAACCACAAGCCCGAACTCATCTGCGCGCTCACGCCGTTCGACGGCCTGTGCGGCTTCCGCGACCCCGACGACACGGCCCGCCTCCTCGAAGGCCTCGACGTCAACTCCCTGAAGCCGTACGTCGATCTGCTGCACGCCCACCCCGAAGAGGCCGCCCTCCGCGAGGTCCTCACCGCCGTACTCAGCGCGGACCGTGACGAGATGGCCGCCACGGTCACCGAGGCCGCGGCCGCCGCCGAACGCATCGGCGGGCACTACGAGCCGTACGCGCGCATCGCCCACGACTACCCGGGCGACCCCGGCGTCATCGCCGCCATGCTGCTCAACCACGTCCGGCTCCAGCCCGGCGAGGCCCTGTTCCTCGGCGCCGGCGTCCCGCACGCGTACCTGAACGGCCTCGGCGTCGAGATCATGGCCAACTCCGACAACGTGCTGCGTTGCGGCCTCACGCCCAAGCACGTCGACGTCCCCGAACTCCTGCGCATCGTCCGCTTCCAGGCCACCGACCCGGGCGTCCTGCGGCCGGAGGCCGACCCGGACGGCGAGGAGGTCTACGAGACGCCGATCGACGAGTTCCGCCTCTCCCGCTTCGTCCTGCCCACCGGGTCGACGCCGCGCGACCTGACCGCCCGTACGCCCCAAATCCTGCTCTGCACCGCCGGAAACGTGCACACAGGAGAGCTCGAACTCGCTCCCGGAGAGTCGGTTTTCGTCCCCGCGGGGGAGAAGACGGAGATCTCCGGAAACGGCACCCTGTTCCGGGCGACGGTAGTGGCCTGACATTCCGCGCTCCGGCCGTGCTGCAACAATGACCCACCGCACGGCATGGGCACGGCGAGTTTTGGGACGTACGAGACGTACGTGAACGTACGAAGGGACAACGGGCACTCATGAGCGCGTCAGGCGGGACCAAGGCGATCGTGGCGGCACTGGCCGCCAACCTCGCGATCGCGGTAGCGAAGTTCGTGGCCTTCCTCTTCAGCGGCTCGTCGTCGATGCTCGCGGAGAGCGTCCACTCGCTGGCCGACTCCGGCAACCAGGGCCTGCTGCTGGTCGGCGGTAAGAAGGCCAAGCGCGAGGCGACCCCGCAGCACCCCTTCGGGTACGGCCGCGAGCGCTACATCTACGCGTTCCTCGTCTCGATCGTGCTGTTCTCGGTCGGTGGCATGTTCGCCATCTACGAGGGCTACGAGAAGATCAAGCACCCGCACGAGCTCGAGCACTGGTACTGGCCGGTCGGCGTCCTGGTGTTCGCGATCATCGCCGAGGCCTTCTCGTTCCGTACGGCGATCAAGGAGTCCAACGCGGTCCGCGGCGGGCTCTCCTGGAAGGAGTTCGTCCGCCGGGCCAAGGCGCCCGAGCTGCCGGTCGTGCTCCTGGAGGACCTCGGCGCCCTCGTCGGCCTGATCCTCGCGCTCGGCGGCGTCGGCCTGGCCCTCGCCACCGGCAACGGCGTCTGGGACGGCATCGGCACGCTCTGCATCGGTGTCCTGCTCATCGCGATCGCGATCGTCCTCGCGGCCGAGACCAAGTCGCTGCTGCTCGGCGAGGCCGCCGGCACGGACGAGGTCGAGAAGATCGAGAAGGCGCTCGTCGACGGCGAGACCGTCACCCGCGTCATCCACATGCGCACGCTCCACCTCGGCCCGGAGGAGCTCCTCGTCGCCGCGAAGGTCGCCGTCCGGCACGACGACACGGCGAGCGAGGTGGCCGCCGCCATCAACAACGCGGAGGACCGCATCCGCGCGGCCGTCCCGATCGCCCGCGTCATCTACCTGGAGCCGGACGTCTACAGCGAGTCCGCGGCCGCCGCCGGCGTCAACCCGGCCAAGGCCCCGGGCGGCCCGGGCACGGGCGACGAGCACTGACGCCGCCGCACTGCTCTTGAACGAGTCGGGCCCCGCACCACCGAGACCTCGGTCTCCCGGTGCGGGGCCCAACTCTTCTTTGTAGTACGTGATTTCGGAGCGCTCTAGTGCCTGGCGCGGGTGCCGAAGTGCCTCACGCGGGCGCCGTAGTGCCTGATTTCGGCGCCGCAGTGCGTGGTTTCGGTGCCGCAGTGCGTGGTTTCGGCGTCCTGGAGCACGATCACTGGATCTCCCGCAGTACGTCGACCACCGCCTGCTTGTCCGGCGCCGACATCAGCCGCTCGCGGAAGCCGGGGTCCATGAGCTTGCGGGAGAGCAGCGCCAGGATCCGCAGATGCTCGTCGCCCGCGGCCGCCTCCGGCACCGAGATCATGAAGATCAGCTTGGCCTGCGTACCGTCCAACGCGCCCCACTCGATGCCCTCCGGCGACCGGGCGAAGCCCACCACCGGCGACGTCACCGCGTCCGTCTTGGCGTGCGGGATCGCGATCTCCTCGCCGAGGCCCGTGGTGCCCTGCGCCTCGCGCCGCAGCGCGGTCCGCACGAGCTCCTCGGTGTCGGCGACCTTGCCGGTCGACGCGAGCATGCCCGCCAGCTCGCGGATCGCCGACTCCTTGTCCGTGGCGTCGAGCCGCAGCTTCACGGTCTGCTCGGTGAGGTACCCGGAGAGGACTTCGCCGCCGGCCTCGGAGCCGCCGACGGTCTCTGCGGCAGCGGGCGAGGGCGCGGGCTCAGCAGCCGCCCCGGCCCCGGTCCCTGCCACGGCGGCTGCGCCTTCGCCCTCGGTCGCCCGGCCCGCCGCCTCCGCGCCCTCGTCAGCACCCGTACGAGAAGGCGGCTCGGCGCTCTTCTCCACGGTCGGGGTGGGCGAACTCGCCGGGGGAGCGGCGCTCGCGGCCGCCACACCGGCGACACCGGCGCCGGCCGCACCCGCGCCGACGCCCGCGAGCGCCGGTTCGGCCGCACCGGCCGGAACCGCAGCCGCCCCGCGCCGCCTGCGCTCACTGATGTCGACCAGCGTGACCGTGGTCAGCGCCGTCACCACCGCGCCGATCGCCACCGCCACGAAGAACATCGCCACACCGCCGATCGCACCCAGCACCGCGACGATCGGACCGCCGTGCGGCACCGCGTCCTCGACCCCGGCCAGACCCGCGATCGCACCGGCCACCGCACCGCCCAGCATGTTCGCCGGAATCACCTGCGCGGGCCGCGCCGCCGCGAACGGAATGGCACCCTCCGAGATGCCGAAGAAGCCCATGAACAGCGCGGCCAGACCCGTCTCGCGCTCCTGCTCCGTGTACAGCTTCTTCCGCAGCAGCGTCGCCAGGCCCTGGCCGAGCGGCATGACCGGAATGGCCGCCGCGCACATGCCCATGACCGTCTGGTTGCCGCTCGCGATCAGCCCCGCACCGAACAGGAACGCCGTCTTGTTGACCGGCCCGCCCATGTCGAAGGCGATCATCAGGCCGAGGATCGCGCCGAGCAGGATCGCGCTCGTCCCCGTCATCCCGCTGAGCCAGCTGGTCAGGTGCTCGAAGACCCACGCGATCGGCTTGCCGATGACGTAGATGAAGAACAGCCCGAGCGCCGACGTCGCCACGATCGGGATCACGATGATCGGCATGATCGGCTGGGCGAACTTCGGGACCTTGACCTTCTTGATCCACAGCACCAGATATCCGGCCAGGAAGCCGGTCACGATCGCCCCGATGAAGCCGGCGCCCGCCTCCGAGTCGTACAGCTCACCGGTGTTGGCGATCCAGCCGCCGATCATGCCCGGCACGAGCGCGGGCCGGTCCCCGATCGCGTACGCGATGTACCCGGACAGGATCGGCACCATCAGCGTGAAGCCGATGACCCCGATGTCGTTGACGTGCTTCCAGAACGAGCCGTCCGGAATGACCAGACCGCCCTCAGGATCCGTGTGCCCGCCGAGCGACAGCGAGATCGCGATCAGCAGACCGCCGACCACGACGAACGGAATCATGTACGAGACGCCGTTCATCAGCGCCTTGTACGCGAGGCTGCGCTCCTTGCCGCCGCCCCCGCCCGTGCCTATCGCCCCGCCGCCCGCAGGGGCCGAGCCCCCGCCGCCGTGCACGGGCGCGGTCCGCACGCGCTCGATCAGCTCCTCGGGGTGCCGGATCCCCTCCGCGACGCCGACGCTCAGGATCTGCTTCCCGGCGAAGCGTTCGAGGTCGACCTCCTTGTCGGCGGCGATGATGACGCCGTCCGCGTCTCTGACATCGTTGTCGGAGAGTACGTTCTCGGACCCGATGGAGCCCTGCGTCTCCACCTTCATCTCGATGCCGAGCTCCTCGGCGGCCTGCTGCAGCTTCTCCGCCGCCATGTACGTATGGGCGATGCCGGTCGGGCAGGCGGTCACCGCGACCAACTTTCTCTGCCCTGCCTGGCCCGCGGCCTTCGGCGGGTCGCTCGGACTGGTCACGTGGATCTCCTTACGCCTTCATCGAACAGATCGCGCACATGTTCCCGATCTCAGGGCATCCTGCAACACGTACGCCCGTAATCAAAAGTCGAAATGTCCTGATTGTCGGGCGTGCTGAGACCGTCCCGCAGACCTGCCAAGGTAGGAGGCGGACTGGGGCTCGCTGGGCCGATCGGTGTAGATTCGTAACCCAGCCAGACGTCGCTGCTGATGGCGGTCGGGCGGCCCCCGGGCTGTCCGAGGGAGAGAGGGCCTCGGACGACTGCGCTGCGAGTGCCGGGCATTCCTATGCTCGTCGCCGCAGAACAGCCATGCCCAACCTCGACCGATTACGAGGAGCAGCTCGCCATGACGACTGTCGCCAACCGACAGGACTTCAAGGTCGCCGACCTCTCCCTCGCGGAGTTCGGCCGCAAGGAGATCACCCTCGCCGAGCACGAGATGCCCGGCCTGATGGCCATCCGCAAGGAGTACGCGGCCGCGCAGCCGCTGGCCGGCGCCCGCATCACCGGCTCTCTGCACATGACGGTGCAGACCGCCGTCCTGATCGAGACCCTCGCCGCCCTGGGCGCCGAGGTCCGCTGGGCCTCCTGCAACATCTTCTCCACCCAGGACCACGCTGCCGCGGCCATCGCCGTCGGCCCGAACGGCACCCCGGACGCCCCCGCGGGCATCCCGGTCTTCGCCTGGAAGGGCGAGACCCTCGAGGAGTACTGGTGGTGCACCGAGCAGGCCCTGACCTGGCCGAACTCGCCCACCGGCGGCCCGAACATGATCCTGGACGACGGCGGCGACGCCACGCTCCTCGTCCACAAGGGCGTCGAGTACGAGAAGGACGGCAAGGTCCCCGCCGTGGACACGGCGGAGTCCGACGAGCACCGCGTCATCCTCCAGCTCCTGCACCGCACCCTCGGTGAGAACCCGCAGAAGTGGACCAAGCTCGCCTCGGAGATCCGCGGCGTGACGGAGGAGACCACGACCGGCGTCCACCGCCTGTACGAGATGCACCGGGACGGCACGCTGTTGTTCCCGGCGATCAACGTCAACGACGCGGTGACGAAGTCGAAGTTCGACAACAAGTACGGCTGCCGGCACTCGCTGGTGGACGGCATCAACCGCGCCACGGACGTGCTGATCGGCGGCAAGACCGCGGTCGTCTGCGGTTACGGCGACGTCGGCAAGGGCTGCGCGGAGTCGCTGCGCGGTCAGGGCGCCCGCGTGATCGTCACCGAGATCGACCCGATCTGCGCGCTGCAGGCGGCGATGGACGGCTACCAGGTCACGACGCTGGACG
Organism: Streptomyces sp. Da 82-17; assembly: GCF_046098215.1. Lineage (NCBI taxonomy): Bacteria > Bacillati > Actinomycetota > Actinomycetes > Kitasatosporales > Streptomycetaceae > Streptomyces > Streptomyces sp. Da 82-17. The sequence continues at coordinate 3,801 of NZ_JBJURH010000017.1, read as the reverse complement.
AGGTCGTGGAGACGGCCGACATCTTCGTCACGACCACGGGCAACAAGGACATCATCATGGCCTCGGACATGGCCAAGATGAAGCACCAGGCGATCGTCGGGAACATCGGCCACTTCGACAACGAGATCGACATGGCCGGCCTCGCGGCGATCGACGGGATCGTGAAGGACGAGGTCAAGCCGCAGGTCCACACGTGGACGTTCCCGGACGGCAAGGTCATCATCGTGCTGTCCGAGGGCCGTCTGCTGAACCTCGGCAACGCGACGGGCCACCCGTCGTTCGTGATGTCCAACAGCTTCGCGGACCAGACCCTGGCCCAGATCGAGCTGTTCACGAAGCCGCAGGACTACCCGACCGACGTGTACGTGCTGCCGAAGCACCTGGACGAGAAGGTGGCCCGCCTCCACCTGGACGCGCTGGGCGTGAAGCTGACCCAGCTGCGTCCGGAGCAGGCCGAGTACATCGGCGTGAAGGTCGACGGCCCGTACAAGCCGGACCACTACCGCTACTGATCCGACCCAGGCGTCCGGACGGCCCCGGCCACCGGACGCCGCCGGCCGTAGCCTGAAGCAGGCCCTCGCCCTCGCGGCGGGGGCCTGCCCCCTTGAGGGCCGCCCGGAGCGGGCCCGGCCAGACCCGCGGCCTCGGCCGGACACGCGGCCCAGGTGCGCCCCGCACAGCCGACCAAGGCCCCCACGAAGGACCCGTAATCCATGCCTCGCGGCCGCTACTCGCTCCACGATCCCCACGACCACACCCCCCTCGGCGAAGAACACTTCCACTGCGCCCCCGGCCCCTCCGGCTGGCGCTACGTCTCCCAACTCACCACGCCCGCGGGCGATCACGCGGGCTCCGTCGACCTGGCCATCGACGAACTGGGCCGCCCCATCCGCGCCGAACTCCACGCCGCGAGCTGGCAGGTGCGCGGCGCCGCCCTGGACGGCGTCACCTGGGTCCGCACCGACCCCTCAGGCGAGCACGCCACCGAAGGCAACGTCGCCGCTCACGCCTTCACCGGCGCGTCCCCCGCATTTCTGATCGCCACAGCCCGTCTGCTGCGCCTCACCCCGAGCACCCCCGCCACTCGCGTCCGCCTCGTCTGCTTCACCCAGCCGGTCCTCGCCCCGCGCACCCTCGACCAGTCCTGGGCCCTGCTGAAGACAGAACCACACGCCACTGACATCGGCCCGCTGAATGTGGACGAGTACCAGGTCACGGCCCTGGACACGGGCGAGCAGAGCCTCGTGCACATCACCGGCGACGTGGTCCTGGCCGCCCCCGGCCTCGAGCTCGAGCACCTGGACACCCCGCCCTCCCAGTTCCCGCCCGCCGACTGACGGAGGCGCCGGGATCAGGCGGCGCGATTGCCCGGACTCAGGCAGGCGGCACGAACCCGGTGGCAGGCGGAGCCTCACCCTCCGCCTCAGCGACGGCCGGCGGAACAGTCGGCGGAGCCGTCGGCAGAACCTCAGGGGCTTCGAACCCGTACGAGGGCTGCACAACCGGAACCACCGGCTGAGGACCTCCGACGGTCGGCTGCGACCCGACGCCTCCACCCTGGCCGCTCGCATCGAAGGCCCGCCGAACCTCCCGAGCCTGCCGCTCCTGAACGACCGCGGCCAGATACGCCCCGGCCGGCACCCCGTGCGGCAACGGCGCTCCCGTGCACGCCACGAGATCTCCGGCGAGCCGCTCCGCCATCGCGGCACCCACCTGCGGGTCGAGCTGCCCCATCCGCGTCAGGTACTGCCGGATCGCCAGCCACAGCCCGTCCGGCACCCCCGACAGATCGAGCTCGCCGAACCGCCCCACAAGCCACGGCGGCGGAGCCGGCACATAGGAACCCCGACCAGCAGCCACCCGCTCCCGTACGACGAGCGTCCCCGCGAACACGTCCCCGAGCCGCCGTCCGCGCGCGGACACCAAAGAGGCGATGATCGCGACGACGCCGAACGTCGCAAGGATCTCGACCACACCCATCGCCCCACGCACCAGGGCGTGCCGGAACCGAATGGGCCCTCCGTCGTCCCGCACCACTCGCAGCCCACAGGCCAGCTTCCCCAACGACCGCCCATGGCTGAGCGTTTCGACGGCGATCGGCCCACCCACGAGCACCAGCAGAAACGAGGCCACGGACATCGTCGCGACGGCCGCGTCGTCCAACGAGGCGGTGGCGGCCAACAGCACCACGGAAACAGCCACGTACACCGCGAACGCCACAGCGAGGTCGATGATCACGGCCAACGCCCTGCTCGGCAGCCTCGCCGCACGCAGCTCGAGCGCCACCGCCTCGCCCGTCACCAGTTCACTCACGCCCGCCCCTTTCCGCCCTGCCCCCGGAACGGCCAGTCTGCCAAGCTGAGCACCCGGCGCGCCGCCGTACGAGGAGGGGAGCAGCGGCCTGATGGACCTCGACGTGTTCGTGTCCGCCCACCGTCCCGAGTGGGACCGCTTGGACGAACTCCTGCGCCGACGCCGCCGCCTCACCGGCGACGAGGCCGACGAACTCGTCGTGCTCTACCAACGCACCGCCACCCACCTCTCCCTGATCCAGTCCAGCGCCCCCGACCCTCAGCTCACCGCGCGGCTCACACAACTGGTTGCACGCGCGCGTAGTGCCGTCACCGGAACCCGCCGCGCAGGCTGGCGCGACGTCACGCACTTCCTGAGCTCCGGTTTCCCCGCAGCGCTGTACCGAACCCGCCACTGGTGGGTGCCGACCGCCCTGCTCTCGACGGCAGTCGCAGCCCTCATCGGCTGGTGGATCGCGGCCCACCCAGAAGTGCAGTCAGCGATCGCCGCCCCTGAGGAACTGCGCGAGATGACCCGCCCCGGCGGCCGGTACGAGACCTACTACTCGAGCCACCCGGCGGCTTCCTTCGCCGCACAGGTGTGGACGAACAACGCACAGGCAGCAGCGATGTGCCTGGTCCTCGGCGCGTTCCTGGGCCTGCCGGTGATCTGGGTGCTCTTCCAGAACATGCTCAACGTGGGCGTGGGCATCGGCCTCATGTCGTCGGCCGGCCGCCTCGACACGTTCCTCGGCCTGATCCTCCCGCACGGCCTTCTCGAACTGACCGCGGTCTTCGTAGCCGCCGGCACAGGCCTCCGACTCGGCTGGACGGTCATCGACCCCGGTGCACGCACGCGACGCACAGCCCTCGCAGAGGAAGGCCGAGCGGCACTGGGCATGGCGGTGGGCCTCGCGCTGGTCCTGTTCATCTCGGGGGCCATCGAAGGCTTCGTCACCCCCTCAGGCCTCCCCACCTGGGCGAGGATCGGCATCGGCATTGCCGCCGAGCTGGCCTTCCTCGCGTACGTCTACGTGGTGGGCAGGCGCGCAGTACAGCGAGGCGAGACCGGAGACCTGGACCCGATGGAGCGCAGCACGTCCGCCCCCACGGCAGCTTGATGTGCGTCCACCCTCCCTGACCTGCTACTGTCCTCTCCGCCCCACAAAAGCCGTTGACACGGCTCGAGCGGGGAGGTAGATTCGAACAGTTGCCAGGAACTAGACAGGTTCGACCGCAACGGTTAGAATTTATCCGCTTCCGGGAAATTCATCCCGCACGAAGCATCCTTCCGATTAATCAGAATGAAGACGTCGGTAAGATCGACTGAAAAGCTCTGATAAACTCGGGACCACGCCAAAAGGAAGCCGAAAGGCAGCCAACGGCAAAATGGCTCTCCAACAGCCACGGATTCGAATACCGAATCGCTTCCGACAGGAAACGGAACGGAAAAAGGGTCTGGTAAGGTTGGAAACACCGAAGGGAAGCGCCCGGAGGAAAGCCCGAGAGG
>NZ_JBJURH010000016.1:179212-205931 GCF_046098215.1 Streptomyces sp. Da 82-17 | reverse complement strand
CCTCCCGCCCCCGGACCGGCCCACCGACGTGCGCGACCGCGACCCCGCCCCGGGCACCGCCGTCGATCCCGGCCTCCACTACAACGGCATCCAGACCATGTCCGGCGGCGGCAACGGCGGCTCAGGTGGCGTGCAGTCCAACGGCTTCAGCGGAGTCGACGCCCCCGCCGCGCTGAACCGCGCCGGCGAGAACGCCAACCAACTGGCCAGCCTCGTCCACTCCAACGGTGACGTCGGCGACGACCTGGAGATCAGCGCGGCGGCGGGCTCGCTGGCCGGTGACCTGTGGGGCGGCGACCTGGGCGCAGCCCTCCTGAACACCATGGAGACGTGGGACAAGCAGGCCAAGCGCCTCACCCGGATCAGCGCCGACATCGGCGAGCAGTGCATCGCCACCGCGCACAACCACACCCGCACGGAATCGGCGAACGAAGCCGAGATGAACTCCGTTCGCGCAAGCCTTTCCGACTTCGGGTGACAGGAGACAACCCCGTGACCGTTGCCTACCCATGTACGCCCAGGTCCAAGTCGCCAACGCCAACAAGGAGTTCAGCGACGCCGTCACCGAGGCCAAGGGCATCCACGCCGTACTGCAGGACGCGTACGACGAACAGCGTGACCTTGCCGGTGCCGCTGATGGACCGCGCTGGCCGATCACTGGCGGGCCGAGAACCCCGGCGCAGCGAATGGCGAGACGGAATACGTGACCAGAGACAAGTTTGTCAGCGCGGCGAACGACGGAAACGCGGCGGCTCGCCGCCTGGCAGGAAACGGATCATGAAAACTCGGCACTGCACCACTGCGGCGGTCAGCGCGCTCGCCGCACTCCTCGTCGGCTGCTCGGGCAAGGCTGAGGGATGGAACTACGCCATTCCGAAGAAGATCTGCGGCGTGAACATGCAAGAGTCCGTGGTCAAACCGCTCCTGCCTCCTGGGGACACCCTGGACGAACAGATACGTGCCGCAATCGGCGAAGATCAAGACGTAAGCGAGCGCTGCCTGTTGAAGGTCGACAAGGGGAAGAGCGGCGATGGCAAGTACCTCTGGATCAATTTGGACCGGGAAACCCAGAAGGTCGACGCCGTCGCGGAAGCCCACCGCCTTCGGTACGGGAATTCTGAATCCGTTCACCTGGCCGGGAGCGTCACCAGCGCTGCCGTGGGGGACACGGGAGCACTCGTCGCCATGCGATGCAAGCCCAAGACTGCCAAGTCTGCACCTTATGCCTACCTGATGGCGGAAGTACGAATGGGGGATTACGCAGACAAGCCCAAGGATCCGGAAGCCAGGCATGACCACCTTCAGGCGTTCCTGCGGGACTACATACCGGCAACAGAGGCCGCCAGGTGCAAGCAGTAGACGGCGCGGGCAGAAGATCGAGAGCGAAGGTGCGGGGAGGCGTCGCGAGAGCCACTGCATCTGCCCTCCTCCTCGGTGCCGGAGCCGTCGGCTGCTCCAGCACCGACGAGGCCGCGACCACGTGTGATGCCTTGATGTCCGACAAGCCGCTGCAGCGCGCCCTCGGCACCACGTACCGGGCCGAGATGAGCTGCGGCGACCTCGGGAAGGCCATCCGGCAGGCCGCGACCGGACCGACTCCCGGAGAGCACACCCTCCGAGAGGCCCGCGTCATGCAAGCCAGCCTCACCGCCGTCGGCAAGGAGATCGAGCAGCAGCAGGAGCCCACCATCGCGCAGGAGCTCCGTACACCTGTCGCCGCAGCCCTGGCCGACTACGCGCAGGACACCGGCGAGATCCTCAACGCGGTCAACGACGCGTACATCGACCACGAGGACGACGGCGCCTGGCAGGACGGCAAGACGGTGCGGATGTCCGCGCCGCTGGACGAACTGATCGACGTCCTGCGGGCGTTGTCCCAGTCCCCCGACGCGTACGCGGATCTGCGGGCCGCCCACGTCCGACAATGCGCGGTCGGCCTGGCGGCTGTGCCCAGCCGGGCCGCGGGGCCCACGTACACGGCGCCGGGCAGGAACTGCGCCGCCGGGCTCGGCTACTACGACGGCATCGCCGAGGACATCCCCGACTCGCAGTCCAAGCAGTGGCGTTCAGATGTTCTGCAACGCCTACGGAACTCGATGGGAACCCCACCCGCCTACAGCACCGACCCCGCCCAGCACATCACGGCCAGTTGGCAGCGCGACGCAGTGCGGCAAGTGAAGGTGGGCGGATCCGGGTTCCTCACCGACGACAGCACGCGGATCCTCGACATCTGGGCCACGGCCAGGGGCGACGACCTGGACGCCAGGAAGCTCGACGCCCTCCAGGAAGACATGGGGAGCGACGCCTGCTCCCGGGCTGAGGAGACCACGAAACAGCTGGCTTGCACGAGGGAGCCGTCGAAGTGTCCCTAAACCGGTTGCAGTTGGAGGCCGACGGCCCGAGCCCTCATGAGGCTCCACCGCTGCACCGCGGCCCTCGTCGCTCCACTGACGGCCCTGCTCGCCAGGTGTTCCGGAAGCGCTTCGGACCGGGGCACTCCGCAACGAGGTCGGACGACCGATGAGACGGCGACAGGGCTCGGCGGGCGGCCGGGGGCTGCAGCCGCTGGGCGTGGTGTGGTGCGGGATCGCGGCTGCGACGGTGTGTCTGGGGCTCGGCATGAGGACGCCCGCTCCGCGGTGGGACGTGCTCGGCTGTGTCGCCGTGGTGTGCGTCGGTCTGCTGTTGCGGATCCTGCGCGTGCGCCGCGGGCAGGAGGAAGCGCGGCGGGTGCCGCGCGGCTCCGGAGCTCCGCCGCCTCCGGGCCCCATCCGCCTGCTCGCGCCCTGGCCGTTGTTCAAGGACCGTTTCCGGACGGTCGCCACCGTCGCTGCTTCGCTCGTACCCCTCTTCCTGGGGGTGGAGTGGGCTCTTGCCGCGGCTGTCGGCGACGGGCCACCTCAGATCGGTGCGGCGCTGTTCCGGGCCGGGTTCTTCGGCGGCGCGATTCTGCTCTGGGGAGGGTTCTTCGTCCACGCCCAGGAGCGTGAGGCCGGCAGGGCGGCGCAGCGCGTCGTCGAGGCGTGCCAGGACGGCACGGCGAAGACCGTACGGGTCAGTGTGCGGGGATGCGCCGCTGGGACCCACCTGCCTCATCCGCCGCGCGCGCATGTGGACTTCGATCCTGCCGCCCCGTACGGGCCCGGGCCGCGCAGCCGGATCGCGAACCGACGCGTTCCCAGGCGGTCCGGGGCGCTGCGTCTCACCGCCGGCACGGCGGAGAGGACGCTCTTCCTCGACCCCTCGACGGACGCCGAAGCGCTGGCTTCTGCCCTGGACTCCCGCCCGGGACGGCTGTACTGGACTCCGGCGACAGCGGTCACTCAGCCCGGTTGGACTGCCCCGGCGATCCTCGCCCTCGACGACGGACGCTACGTACGGGGCTGGACCCAGGACACGCCGGACCCGCTCGTGGTCGACGGTGAGGTCATGAAGGGCGGCCAAGTGCGGGGATACGTACAGCAGTTGCGGCCAGCGGAGCTGGCAGCGCTGCGCAGTCGGTCCGTTCTCCGGCCCGGGCCCCTGTTCCACGGTGTCGCGCTCGTGGCCGTCGGCGCGGCCTTCAGCGGCGCGTGGAACACAGCAAAGGAGGGCGCCGCCGAGCCGCTGGCAGGCGCACTCGCCCTGCTCGCCGTCGGCTTCCTCGGCGAGGCCGTCGCCCGTGCTGTCCGGCTGAGGAAGCAGGCGGGCCGGCTGGCTGCGGGCGGAGGAGTACCGAGCACGCTCGCCCCGCACGTACAGCCGCCGGCGCCGCCACCCCTGCCCACCCCTCCACCCCTGCCCGCACCTCCGCCCCGGATGCAGAACCCGCACGATTCCGATTCGGGCCGTTGAGTCATGGAGACGGCTGCGGCCGTTGTCCAGGGCCCCAGTTAGGCAAGCCTGTCGGCGGACGGGACTTCGGCCGCTGGTCACCGCCGCCCTGTTGAGCACGTACACCGCGTGGCTATGAGTGGCGTGTGCTCTCGTCAGCTGCGCCAGCGGTACGCGTGTCTGCCTCGGGGAGCCAAGACAGGAGCCGGCTTTCGGGCAGGTTCGAGCGCCCGCGGCCCAGTGGAAGTGCTGTTGGCGACATCAACAACCAGCGGTCGGCATGGCTCGGGCTGTAGGGGTCGCCCGAGCTCTTCGCTCAACTCGCTGTGGGCGGCGAGGACTCGGCGCAGAGCTGGCAGCAGTCGTTGTCCTTCGGGGGTGAGGGCGACGTGCCGACTGGTCCGCCGGAACAGGGTGCGGCCCCACAGTTGCTCCAACCGCCGAACATCGCGGCTGCGTGCTTGCTGTGCGGCGAACAAGCGGGGCTGCCGCGCGGGTGAAGTGCAGCTCTTCGGCCACAGCCAGTTAGGCCCGCAGCAGGCGGGATCAGTGTTGTCGCGCACATCAGATTCCGGCCCAACAACAGTGATCTACAACAGAGTTGCGTGAGTACCCGACAAACAAGTGTTGGACCCTCGACGGGTCCCTGAGGAGCCTGGACGTATGCCTGAATACCGAGACAAGCGGCATGGACGGCCCCTCTGCGTGCGGATGACCGTCGTCGGCGACACCTACGTCATCTGCGCACCGACTCCCCCACCTACTGCGCGGACTCAGCAGAGCAAGCCCACGCGATGTTGCAGACTCTGGCGTTCGTTGCCCCTGCTCGCCTCAATTCGTCGCTGAGCTCCGGCAGAACGAGCAGTGAAGGGGCCGACCACCGGATCAATCCTCCGAGGGTCCTCTCCCGAGCACATATGCCGTGAGGGACCCCACGAGGACAGCCCACGCGACCGCACCCCAGCCGAGAGAGCTCCAGCCGATGACGGTCACCGCCGCCGCAGCCACTCCCCCACCAGTCATCGCCCGCGTGTCGGTGACGAACGACCACTGCCGTCGGGAAGATCCTGGCCGGCGCAGTTCGTCCATCGCCGTACGGATCACCAGCGCAGCCACGATGATCACCGGGCCGTCAGCGAGGCGTCAGAGCCGCTGATCACGACACCGCACCATCCCGACCGTGCCGAGCCGCCTCCGCTGCCGGGAGCCCCTCGCCGCGCCCGCTCTGGTAGATGTCCGGGATCCCGTCGGCGTCCTCGTCGGCGGTCTCCGCCTCGTACAGGCGCCGGTAGACCGCGTTCCGGGAGCGGAGCAGGAGCGCGGCGACCAGGGCGGCCAGTACGGACGCGGTGAGGACGGCGGCCTTGACCTGTTCGCCGGTTGTGCTTCCGGGGAAGGTGAGTTCGCCGATCAGGAGGGCCACTGTGAAGCCGATTCCGGCGAGGACCGAGAGGCCGAACACGTCGGCCCAGGCGAGGTCCGGGTTGAGGCGGGCCCGGGTGAACCGCGCCGCCAGGTACGTTCCGGCGAAGATGCCCAAGGCCTTCCCGGCGAACAGGCCGATGACGACGCCCAGCGGTTCGGGGTGGGTGAACACGTCCCCGAGCGCTTCTGCGGACACGCTCACACCGGCCGCGAACAGCGCGAACAGCGGCACCACCACACCGGCCGACAGCGGGTGCACCAGATGCGAGACCTTGCTCGCCGGCGATGCGTCCTCCCCCTCGTCGCGGGTGGTCCGCAGGATCAGGCCCATCGCGACGCCGGCGACGGTGGCGTGGACTCCGCCGTTGTACATCAGCGCCCAGATCGCGAGGCCCAACGGCACGTACCACCACCAGCCGCGCACCCGCAGCCGCTGGAGGGCGTAGAAGATCACGAGTCCGGCGAACGCCCCTGCCAGGGCCCACCAGTTGAGGTCGGAGGTGAAGAACACGGCGATGATCAGGATGGCGCCCAGGTCGTCCACCACCGCGAGGGTCAGCAGGAACGCGCGCAGCGCGGCCGGGAGGTGGGTGGAGAGGACCGCGAGCACGGCGAGGGCGAAGGCGATGTCCGTGGCCATCGGCACGGCCCAGCCGTCCAGGCTCCCGCCGCCCGCCGAGACGGTGACGACGTACAGCGCGGCGGGCACCACCATGCCGCACACAGCGGCGATCACCGGAAGTGCGGCCGTCGCCGGAGTGCGCAGCTCACCGACGACGAGTTCCCGTTTGAGTTCGATGCCCGCCACGAGGAAGAACACCGCGAGCAGCCCGTCGGCCGTCCAGTGACCGACGGACAGGTCGAGGCCGAGCGCAGGTATCCCGAAGTGGAAGTCCCGGATGTTCTCGTACGCACCACTCCACGGACTGTTCGCCCACACCACGGCCACCACCGCGGCGACCAGCAGCACCAGCCCGCCGACGGTCTCCGTGCGCAGCGCCTCGGTGACGGCCTGTCGCTCCGGGAGCGGCAGCAGCCCCAGAAAACTGCGAGAACGGTCAGTGCGCACGACGGGAACTCCTGGGGCATCGGGACCAGGGCACACGGCCCCACGGACGCCGACCAGACTTCCCGGCACACCCCGCGCCACGTCTTGACGCGTTCCTTACACCCTAACGAGACCCCGTCTCTCTGTCTCCTGCGCCTGCCACCTTCAATGAAGGTCAGCCACGGGCCCCGGTAGCTCGGCCGCCGTCAGCGGGAAGTGCCGGTGAGGGCTGCAGTTGCCGGATCAAGCTGGGTAAGCACACCCTGGCGAGCGCCGGACTGGCGGCCGGAGTGCTGCGCCGCTCGCAGGAGTACGTGCGCCAGGTGGCGGGAGTGCAGCGAACGCCGCCAACTGCCCAGCTGCGCAAGGAGAGGAGGGGCCTGACCCCACGGGCCGCTCCGCGGCCCGAGCCATACCCGCTGTCCCCGCCGGGAGTTGCCGGGTCCCGGAAGCCGCCCCCATGCGACAGCTGCCGACCTCTACCGATGTCCCGCACGGTGCGAACACGCATGATGGGGCGCAGCTGCGTAGGAGCGGTGCCGACGCAGCGCACAGCTGGTCGTTGCTGAGCCGCCGGCCCCCTGGCCTGATGTCCCGAGGGCCTTCATGGCCGAAGGAGGAGACAGATGAGCGCCATCCTGATCCTGTTCGGTTCGCTCGGAGGAATCGCTCTTCTTCTCCTGATACTCGTGTTGGTCCGCCGCTCCAGCGGCCACACGGAAGAGACCGACGGCCTACGAATCGAGCAAGAAGCCCGTCGCCAAGCACAGATGGACCGCGTCTCCTGCAACGCCCGCGCCATCCACACCTCCACGCCCACCGCCAGCGGCATCTACCAACAGCGCCACCGCCGTGGCTGACTCCGGTGCCCGCGTGACCGCGACCGGTAGTGGACCGGGAAGTGAGAGAGCCATGCTCGGGATTCGACTCGCGTTGCGCCTGCTGGAGGGGGCGTGCGCGGTCGTCGTGGTGCTGGGCATGGTCTACGCAGTCATCGCGCTGTGGCTCGCTCATCATGTGGCCCTGGTGGTCACGTACCGTCGCGGGGGCCTCACCCTGCCGATCATCGTCTTCGTCGGGGCATGCGTGGGCTGGCTGCTGCTACGCCTGATCCGGTCACGTTGGGGTTCGCCTGCTGCGCTGTGCGTCATCGGTGCGAGCTCAGCGGGCCTGGTGGCCCTGACTTGGTGGGCGCTTCCGCCCCCACCAGCTGAGCCACGCATCCCCCAGCCACCGAGCCGTGAACGCTTCCACCCGCCGCCGCCCGACAGCGCTTTCGGCCCCCCTTCACGACTCAGGGCCAGCACGTAGGGTCGCTGGCCACGTTGTGTTCGAGCCACAGGGGTGGATGATGACAGGATCGTTGCCGGGAACGTTCCACGTCGATGCGAGGAGCTCAGCTCACTCGCGGACCGGCCCGGCGGTGGCGGTAGCAGCGGGGAGCTACGCCGAGTGCGGTGAGCGCTGGCGAGAAGGCCCGTGAAAGATCCCAGAGGCTCAGGAACTCGTCCCCGTAGCCTTCTCACGATTCGTCCATGTCCAGGATCAGGACCCCAAGAAACCTGACGCCGCGGAGCCCCCAGCACCGGCGCCCCGATCAGTGACCCCCCGTAGAGGCAGCTGAAGCTATGGAAAGCGCCGAATACCTGCTGATGCCCCTCCTCCTCATCGGAGCCATGGCCGTCGTACTGGCCCTGATCGTCTGGGCATTCGTCGATTTCCGGCGTGAACACGTGGGCACACGAGCACTGCGCAAGCAGCGCCAGTACGACGTGTTGCAGGCGTTCGACGGCAGGCCGGAGGTGGTCGTCCGCTTCAGCGGCAGCGGCATGTCGATCGAGGAGATCGTCTGGTACGCCAGGCAGCGCGGCTATGACCTCTACTGCGGCCTGGGAACCGGACAGAGCGCCAGGAGACTGGTGTTGCGGCGTCTGCCGCAACCGTGGCCGCCTCCCGCCGCCCTCCAACAGATCCCCCCTCGCCCCCAGGACCTCGCCGCGATCAGAGCCGACGTCTACCGGACGGTCAACCCGGAGGGCCTGTGGGTCCTCGTCGGAGGTCTCATCGCAGGCGCCACCGGCACGGCTTTCACAACCATCGACAGCTACCGCGCGCAGGAAGGCAGCCCCACCGGGGCGGCGGTCACCGCCGTACTGCTCCTGCTTGCCCTGGGCATCGCCCTCCTCGGGCGGAGGGCCCTGAAAAGAAGAAGCCGCCGGTTCACGCCGACGCACAGTTAGACAGCAGCCCTCACAGGCAAGCAGGAGAAACGCAGTGAGGGCCAGCAGCTCGATCCCACCTGCCGGGGGGCGACCTTGGGCCCGTCGGCATCACCTCAGCAGGTGCGGGCCTGCATTCATCCCGCGACGGTGGACGCGAGGAAGATGCGGCGATCCGTGCGGAGGCTCTCATCGCCGTCTCACGCGGACATCAGCGCGCAACTGACGTGTCGAACGACTCTCCAAGAGTTCAACTCAATTGCCACGCAAGAGACAAGGGAGTCGAAGACGCCACCGGGCCGAAGAGCAGCGGCTCCATCGTCGAATCAGCGGCGAGCTGTCGATCTACGGAAAGCGGCCCTTTGGTCCGTAAGTCGTCCGCCTGGTGGTCGTGCAAACTTCCATCTGGGCGAGATCCGATCCGGCCAAATCAACGTACAGCGGCCACCACCTCATGAGGACCAACTGCCATGCTCGAACGGGAAGAAGCCGAACCCAGGGCCGCGGAGTTCCTCGCGGAACGGAGCAGGACCTGGGGACTGTCCTCCAACGTGAGGATCATCCCCGAGTACTGCTTCACCGACCGAGGGCGGCTCATCGCCCCCTACGACCACGTCGACCACCTCGATCACGGCCAGGACGACATGCAGCTAGGCGGCAACCTTCCAGTCGCAGTCGACCTGAGCACCGGATCGTGTTCCTTCATCACCCGAGCCGAAACGGAGGACATGATGGAGCGCGACGTGCTCTGAGCGGCGCCTCACCAGGGACCGCAGGCTGCGACGATCACCGTCACGGCCCGCTGTCCCAACATGACCACCAGCAGCGAGAACGCCCTGGCGACCGGCACGGAACCGGCAGCCCGACAAGCTCAGCGGTGAGTGGACGTGAAGGCGAGGCGGCTCGATCACCCGGCACCGACGGTCTGTCCGAACCCACACCCAGCGAACCTGCCGGTCACATCGCGCCTGTCCCGGCGCCGCAGACCGGCCTGTTCCCTGAACGCTCACCACCGATTCACCGTCGTTACGGACATTGTCCCCGCCCGAGCGGCGTCTTGGTGGCTCACACAGTCGCAGGACGAGCCCAGGCGCTCGCACCCGACGCCCAGGGCGTGGACGTCGCCCCATCCAGTCATCGAGGTGCCTCCGTCTCGGCCCCTGACACAGACGGCGTCACCAGGTCTGACGGCTCGACCTCGAAGGACTGTCCGTCGCCGCTACTGATGACGAGGGCCGTCACCGCACCCACGACGACCAAGAACGTCACCAGTGCCGAGAAGACGAGCGCGAGCGTGCTCATGCCGCGCCTCGGGGGGCGCGGCGGCCGGTTGGTCATGCGGTGGTCTCCCTGAGGCTGGGCGGCTGATCACCGCTTGTGGGCTGAGCCACAGCGGCCCCCTTCGTCGGCACATTCCGATGCTCGCGTCGTGCAAGGCGCTTGCCGCAGCGCTCAGGCGGCGGGAAGCACCGAAACGCGGCCGCGGAACTCACGGACGCAACCACGCCCGCGGAAGCCGACGCTGGGGAGCAGCAGAGGCGAGCTCTACGGAAGCTGCCCGAACAGATGCTGTCGCTGAACAGCCATGGAGGCAAGCTCTTCGAAGTTCTGGATCCGGACGTAATCGACCAAGCGGCCCGCTACCCGATGCCACGTCCCTCGGCGCAGAGTTGGTGGGACGGCTCTGCGTCGTCGTCGAGGAGGCTGGCGGGTTTCCCGCAGTGCCTGCAGGGCTGTGGAGCCAGTTGGGCTTTCACTGTGGAACGCACCACTGACAACTCCCCTGACCTGCGCACACATGCACGACCTGGCTTTGTTCACGAGTTCCGACAGCAGGTGTTCATGACTTCGGAAGTCACCAGACACCGGACGAGTCGATGTTCACGAGAACGGTTCTGGTTCGTTTTCCTTGGAGGACTGACTGAGTGTGATGTCAGCGGTGTGTGGTGGTGGCCGGACTCTACGGCCGTGACCTGCTGGTGCCTCCCACCTGCACGGTCGGCCCCGGCCATCGGGCATGATCTGCGGAACGGGACGACGCGAGGGCACCGCAGGACTGACGGAGCGAGCCTCAACCCTCTCTTGACTGCGGCGGGTTGGGGTACGTCGAAGGGCCATTGCAGAGCCGACGAAGACGATAGACGGGGGGCGCTCCCTCCCCGAACATCGACTGGGGGACACGGTATGGAGTGGGCAACGCTGGTCGCCACGCTGGGCGGCGGTCTGATCGCGATAGGGGGCACGGTGCTCGCCGACCGCTTGCGTACCCGCCAGGAACACCGCCGCGGCCTTCAGGGGCGCCGCCGGGATGTCTACACGGAGTTCATCGTGGCGGCAGGCGCAGCCCACACCGAACTGCGCCGCCTCGCGCAGAACGGCGCCGAGGCGATCGACCTGGAGGAAGCGAGCCGCTCAGCTCTGACGGACGCCCGCATCTACGAGGTGCGCGAGCGCCTCTTCCTCGACGCCAGCGCGCGGATCGCGGGCAAGGGACAGACCATGTTCGAACACCTCCGCGCCCTCCGAAAGGCGGTCGCCGCGGGCGCCGGCGTCTCGACCTCTGCGTTCCACGACATCTACCACCCTTACCTGGACGCCGTCTGGGCCTACCGCGAGGCCGTCCGCGACGAGCTGGAGGGCCATGCCCTCACCCCGGCCGACTTTGGCTGGTCCGCGTGGGACGGCCGCGAGCGCTGCCCGCACTGCGCGGTGCCCAGGGCGGACACGGTGCCCGGGCAGTCCTGACCTCGCACCGGCCACGATCGAATCGAGCCCATCCATGCCTCTCGATGCGTGAGCACGGCTCGCACAGTGGCCCTGCGGGGCCCCGTGAGTGAACCTGGGCTGCAAGATCGGGCGTAGAAACTCCCCTCGGCCCGAAGGGCTGGTGCGAACCGCGGGGACCTCTTATACAGCCAGCCGGACCTGCCCCCCGGCCAGCCAGCGGAGGCTGCCGCTCTTACAGTCTCCCTGAGCAGGGTTCCGGTGGCAGCTGTCCGACCAGAACAGGATGCGATGCAACGCGGCATTCGCCTATCGGTCGCCGCCACGGTTGAGACGGCGGTACTGCCACCACCCCGACGAACGCTCGACAGGACTGACCCCGCACAGAGCGGCGAACGACGCCTCACTGCCCAGCCGTTCCCGGTTGTCCCCCACCACGATCAACAACGCCACAGCCATGTCCGGTCCGACCCCCACCACATGGAGCAACTGCGGCGCATAGCACTGCACGAGCCAGGCCGCATCGCCGCAGGGTGAGCGCGGCGCCGCTCGGCCGAGCCCGGGTCGCGGCCGCCGTCGACGTGCGTGATGCGGCGGTCGCCCAGTTCTGCGAGGTGGCCCGTGGCCTGCCGTACGCCCTTGGCAGAGGCCCTGCTTGTCCTGCTTGGCGAGGTGGTGCGTGCGCCCTCACACCGGCTCGGGGACGGCCCGCCGCAGAGGCGTACACCGACACCCGCTGGATCGGCCGTTCAGCCCAGGGCAAGCGGTGTGAGAGAGGCGGTCAGGCACTCCGGCGAGGCCAGGGACGTCGGATCAGGCCCCGTGTCCGTCCGGGCCTGAACTGCGCTCTTCCTGCTGGGCCGTTGCGGCTTTGGCCATGGCGACAAAGCGTCGTGTCAGCGGGTGACCGCCGCGCTTCAGGTAGACGAGGTTGAGAGGGACCGGCGGACCGTCCGGCACGGTGAGGAACGATACGAACGAATGAATGTGCTGGCGTCCGACGAATTCGGGCACAACGCCAACTCCTTTGTTCGCCGCGACTGCCTCCAGCCATTCGTCGAAGTTGTGGCAGATGGCCGATACGTTGGGACGACGCTCCTCGGGCCACTGTGTCAAGTCTGTTGTTCCGCTTACCTCGTTGAGGACGAGTGAATGCTCGGCGATATCACGCCAGCAGATCTCCTCCCGCTCTGCGAGTTCAGAGCGCGTGGAAACCGCGACGATTCTCCGCTCGTGCAGCAAGGTGGTCGACTCCATTCCCTGAGGCACCTGTATACGGCCCCTCAGAATGGCTACGTCGGTGTCTCCTTGGTCCACTCCTGCGAGTGTCGCGTCTCGCCGGTGCACCTTCACCGGCACCCCGGTCTCGGCCTCGAACGTCGCAATGACTTCCTGAGGCCACCCCGTGGGAAAGCCCCAGGCGAATCCGACACGGAAAGCCTCCTCGTCGGGGCCCGGGTGCAGTGCCGCTTCCAGACGCGGGAGGAGCACGCTGAGCTGGTCGTACAGAGTCCCACCGGCGGGGGTGAGGTCGACCTGCCGCGTGGATCGTTCCAGTAGGCGGCGGCCGACGAGTTCCTCCAGACGCCGTATGTTGCGACTGAGTGTTGGCTGTGACACACCCATCCGCTGGGCGGCCCTGGTGAAGTGCTTTTCCTCCGCCAGGGCCAGAAACCCGCGTAGGTGGTGCAGCTCGATACTCATGGACAGAAGCATATGCAAGGCCGTGAAGGGGCTTGCATTCCTGCCCCATGGGTCACCGCTCGCGGGTAAGGCACGCATCTGACCCTCCCGTCGCCTGGGAGTCGTTTCCTGCCGCTCCTGTTTTCACGTTCTGCCGATGCGGTGAAGAATCGTCCATGCAGGACCCAGGTAGCCCGGATCCTGCATGAGACGTCGCGCGCGCCGGTGGGCTCAGCCCTGGTACTCCTCGTCCGTCACGTGCTCCTTCCACTCGGTGGGACCGTCCGTGACGGCGATGTGGGTCATGAAGGTCCTCGGGCCGGCGCCGTGCCAGTGCTCTTCGCCGGGGTGGCAGACAACCGTGTCGCCCGCCCTGATCTCCTGGCGCTCGCCGCCCCGATACCCCACAACTCCCACGCCCTCGGTCACATGCAGAACCTGACCGGCCGGGTGCCGGTGCCATGCGCTGCGGGAGCCGGGCGTGAACAGTACGTTGCGTACTTCGGTGTTGGCAGTGGCGCCGATGCGGGGCCACAGCCAGACATCTCCCTGGAACCGCTCTTCAGGCCCCTTGGTCGCGTCTCCAGGGTGACGGATGACGTCCATAGCGTGCTTCTCCTTCTCTTTCATTTACGTGCGAGTGGTTGGTCAATGGGTGCGGGCGGGAGCCGACTGGGCTCTTCCCGCGAGCAGGATCAAGGCGCAGGCGGCGACCGACACGACAGCCAACGCCGCATTCGTCGTGCTGAACGCGTCCTGGGGAGTTGTGCCGGGCTCGGCAAGTCCCAGGTAGACGGTGCCGAAGACGGCTACCCCCATGGTTCCGCCGACCTGCAGCGTCGTGTTGAACAGGCCGCTGACGTCTGGTGCGTACCGAGCTTCGACGGCCTCGGTCAGGTGGGCCAGAGTCCCGCTGAAAGCAGCTCCGTATCCGATGCCGCCGATGCCGAGGAGCACGACCAGCCATCCGGTGCTCGTGGCACCGGCAGCCATGGCTGCGAAGGCGATCGCCATCAGAAGGCCCCCCAGCGGGGCGGCCGACCGCCGGGCTCGTGGGCCGGCCCGGCCGAGGAGAGGGCCGACCAGAGCGAAGGTCGCCACCCAGGCGATGGGAACCAGCCCTGCGTACACCGCGCTCTTGCCCAGACCTTGCTGCAGATACAACGCCAGGACGAACAGCAGGGCGAAGTACCCCGCACGGGTGGCGGCTTGGGAGACCAATGCCAGGGCAACGGGTCCGCGGGCAAGCAGCCCGACGTTCATCAGCGGGTCCCCTCCGCGCTTCGCGACGCCCCGCTCCACAACGGCGAACAGAGCGAAGACAGGAAGGGAGCCGGCGAGGCAGGCCCACGTCCATGGAGCCCAGCCGGCGTCCTGGCCCATCACGAGGGGTGTCACGAGGAGGAACAGAGCAAGGGACAGCAGCCCGACTCCTCGCAGGTCCAGCTTCTTCTTTCTCGTGCCTCGATCGTTCGGGATGAAGACGGATGCGGCTATCAGCAGGCCGATACCGATCGGCACATTGATCAGGAAGATGGGACGCCATCCTGTTCCCAGGATGTCGGCCGACACCAGGACGCCGCCCAGCGCCTGCCCGATGACGGAACTGACCCCGAGGACACCGGTGTAGGCGCCCAGAGCACGCCGGCGGGCTGCCCCCTCGAAGTTGACCTGAATGCTTGTCAGCACCTGCGAGACCATCAAGGCCGCGCCGACGCCCTGCACCACGCGTGCCCCCACCAGGGCGCTGCCGCCCGGAGCGAGGCCGCAGGCCAGCGAGGACGCGGTGAACACGACCAGGCCGAGGAGGTAGGTCCAGCGACGGCCGCGGATCTCGCCGAGCCGGGCACCGGTGATCAGCAGCATGGCGTACGCGAGGGTGTACCCGGAAACGATCAGTTCCAGTTCGCTGCCGGTCGCGTGCAGTCGGTCACGGATCGACGGAATCGCGACGTTGACCACCGCGATGTCCACGTTTCCCAGGAACATGCCGCCGAGCAGCGAGGCCAGCAGCCAGACAGGCCGCCTTCCTTGAGGACCGGCGTCCTCTCGGCGTGCTCTGGTGGGCGTTGACTCATGGGCGGGAGATGTCTTCAAGGAACTCGCACCTCGGTCGATGGCTTGCGGTTCGAACTGCCGGTGAAGCGGCCTGTCTTGGGCGCCGTTCGCCCCGCTAGACGGCATCCCGCTGGACCAGTTGGAACTGGACTCCGCTGGAGGTGTGGGGCTCCGTCCACGCGTTCAGGTTGGGGCCGACCGGAACTGGCTCGTCGGTGGTCAGCTGGACTCCGAGCCCCCGGACCGCCGCCATGATGTCGGGCACGTCGTCGACCTCGACTCCGATGTGCTCGATGCGGGCCTGGTTGCCCTCGCCGAGCCGGCGCCGCCGTGCCTCCTCCGTCGTGGGCTCGATGAGCTCGATGCGGCCGTCCCCACAGAAGTAGAAGGCAATCTTCACGTTCCGCTCAGGCACCTCCTGCGCCCGCTCCAGACGCATCCCCAGACTTTCCAGAAATTTCCTCGCCGATGCGAGGTCGTCCACTACTACGCCAATGTGATCGATGCGCTTGAACATGGTCCCTCCTGGTACTACTGATTGTTTTCGGGGTCGGCCGACGCGTATTCCTTGGAGAACTTGTTGTGCAGGTCGGCCAGTTGCGGAAGATTTGACATGTTGAGCAACAGCAGGTCACCGTCCGACCCGCGGTTCTCGAAGTGGTGTACGTGCCAGGCCGGAATGAGCATGATGTCGCCGTCGCTCAACTCGACGGTTTCTTCGGTCTCGTCGAAGACCACGACGCCGAATCCGGCGCGTACGAAGTAGAGATGCCACCAGGAATGCGTATGCGGGGTGGTGCGTTCACCGGGCCGCACGGACTGAAAAGTCATGGACGTGCCCGGCACGACCTGGTGGTCTCCGTCGGGCGCCGCAAGCGTGACTGTTCCGTACTGCGTGTGCTCGGCTGCTGCGAGTTCCTTGGCCAGGTTCTCCCACTGCCACACGATCGGGGCCGGCCGCTGCTGGGCATGGCGCTTCCGAAATTCAGGGTAGGGAAACTGGCTCCCGGTCCGAACTGGCATCTTCTTCCTCCTGGGCTGTGCTGTAGCGGTGGTTGACGGCCGCGACCATGTCGCGCACGGCCGTTTCGGCGTCGAGCGTGAACTGCGAGGCCATCGCGTGACGGGGCAGCGCGTGTGTGTAGAACCGAGGTCCCTCGACCAGGTAGCCGACAGCCCACGCGGAGTGCAGCGTCGCGCCCGCCGCCGTGACGGGTCGGCCCCGTTCGTCGATGTCGATGCCGCCGGGCTTGAACGTGCCGTTCGTGTAAGGCCGTACGAGGCCGCGCTCAAGGAGCTTGGCGACCAGCGGCGACCGGTCGTACTCGGGGTGGAACGGGTCGAGGCGGGCCACGACCAACGCGTCTGCGTGGAGGACCTCGGGCCCGTCGGGATAGTCGGTGCGGACAGCGAAGCGAGCCGCTTCCCGGTCGAGGACCACCCGGCTGCCCGGCCCGCCGGCCAGGTCCACGACTCCCGCGCGCAGCAGGGCGAGGAGTTGGTGATTCCGGTGCCGTGGCGGTCCGAACGAGACCCGGTTCATGACAGGCACGTACGTCCGGTTGAAGACGGCGTGGGAATCGGGGGTGAGACCGGAGAACTCGACGGCTTCCCGCAGGCTCGCCCGGGTGTCGCGTATGACGTCGGTGGCGGCCTTCACCGGACTCTTCGTGTTACCGAACTCCGCGTGCTCCAGGTCGCTCACGACGTAGTCGACGAAGAATTTCTTGAACTCCTCCTGGTTCGCGAACTGCTTACCGTGCAGAGGGTCGAGCAGTTCTTCGAGTACGCGGCGGTCGCCCGCGGTGAGCTCGTACTCCTCCGGCGGGATGGATCGGCCCTCTTCTGCCGTTCGGTAGGCGTACCCCATCTCCCGCAGCAGGAGCGGAAGAACCTCCTCCGTGAAGTCGATCCTGGGGTCGCCACGGTGCTGAACTGCCTGCTGCCGCAGCCGCTGCACAGCTTCCGGGGTGAAGAACCGGCCCCGGTGAGCCCCGGTGACCCCTTTCTGATTCACCCCGCGCGCGCTGAAAGGAAGACACTGCCGGGAGAACAGCCGAATCAGTGGTTCGCGTCCGGAAGGCAGGTATTCCGTGTCTGTTCCCGAGCCGTGGAAGGTGCCGCCCCGGCCGACCGTGAGCTCGGAGATCACATCGTGCGCGGTCAGCCCGAACCCCTGGAGCGCGACTGTCGAGCCCGGGGCGATCTGCTGGAGCCGGCCGACCGGATACGGGGTGGAGCAGTAGGTGAGCCGTGGGTTTCGTTCGGCGCCGTCCTTTGCGAACTCCTCATACGCCCGGTCTTCCTCGGTGGGCGTGCGCTCGCAGTGCCCTGTGGTCAGGAAGAGGTAGTCGCTGAGGACGACGAAACCCTTCTCGAGGTGGACTGCGAACCGTCCGGTGTCCCGCAGCTCGATGTCCACGGCACGGTCACGGTGGTTGATGACGCGGACGTGCGACGGCAAACCTTTGACTGTCTCGTCGAAGACCCAACTGAGGTACGCCCCGAGGAGTCGGCGCGGCAGATAGGCGTGCTCTCCGACCGGTTCCCCCGAAGCGTCACCCGTCGGGTGGAACGCGCCGGCAAACTCCCGGTAGCCACTGTCCGCTGCCCACTGGGTGAACGACGGCCCCTGACCGTCACGGAACATCGACACCTGACTGGCGACGGTGTTGGTCAGCAGGTGTGCGGGCTGCTGCGTGGAGTGCACCCCCTGGCCGCCGTCACCGGGGTCGATGAGGTGGACGTCCAGCGAGCACCCTGGGGGGAGTTCGGTCGCGAGGGCGGAGATCTGCTGCAGGATGCTGAGACCGCGCGGCCCGACACCCACCACGGCGACGTGAAGAGCGGTCATCGTGCTGCTCCAGCGGTCCTGGCGGCGTCGATGCCGTCGAGCACGGGTTCGTGGAGGCAGAACCAGCCGGGTGATCCCGGCAGTTGCGGGAAACGGAGCGCCACCTGCGGGTCGTGGCCCGGGATGATGTGGTCGTCGCCGTCCGCGAGCGCTTCGATCCGGTCGTACCCCTCCAGCATCGGCGTGAGGTGGTCGAGGATCGGGAAGGGGCTGCGCAGCCGGATGTTGGCCCACAGGTGTGTGGCGTCACTCGCGAGCACGACCCAGCCCCGTGCCGTGGGGACCTGTACCACCTGGGTGCCCGGCGTGTGGCCTGGGACCGGGTGCACCGTGACCCCCGGGATGATCTCGGATTGCCCTGAGTGGAGCACGAGTTGGTCCTCGAAGAGTCCCTGTACCGCGGTGTTGATGTTGATCGGCTCGAACGGCTTGCGCACGACACGGTGACGCATGGCGGGCCCGGTGCAGAACCGGAGTTCGTCCTCCTGGAGATGGATCCGTGCGTGGGGGAACCGGTCCAGGTTTCCCGCGTGGTCGTAGTGCATGTGAGTGATCACGACGTCCGATACTTCATCGGCTGTCATGCCGAGGTCGGTGAGCGCGTCGACCGGGTCGCGGAACAGGGTGCGTCCGCGGCGCTCGGCCATCTCCTCGGGGAATCCTGTGTCCACGAGGAGGAAGTGCCGGTCGTTGCGGATCACCCAGAGGTAGAAGTCCATGGGCATGTCGCTGCCCGGTGTGAACTGGCCTTCGTCGACGAGGAAGTTGTCCCGTGCCGGCCGGTCGTCATGCGTGCCGAACCGGAGAGCCAGGACTTCGTAGACCGGATGGGCGTCGTTGGCCATGCGGCTCACACCCCCACGAGATCGAGCGGCATGCCGGCCGAGGAGGAGGCAGTGTTGGCGTTCGGCTCCTCGTCGAAGGGGAACCGGCTCTCCCCGAAGGCTGGTACGAGCTGGTCGAACCAGGTCGCCTCGGGGTCGAACTTGGCGTAGAAGGGCTGCCGGACGAGTCCGCCCCGGCGAGCCTGGAGGAGTTGAAGGGCGAAGACCTTCTCGCCCCGGATCGTCGGTACGCCGTCGATGAGCACCTTGCCGGGGAACGCGCTCATCGAGGGCCCACGCACTGTGCGCGACAGGCCGGAGACGCTCGAGTAGGCCGTGCGGAAGATGTCGTACGCCTCGACCAGAGGCAGCTCGAAGTAGGACCGCGCGCCGGTGTCGCGCTCGACGAACATGTAGTAGGGGATCGCGCCCAACTTCACGCCCTGGGTCCACAGTTCGTGCCAGGCGGCCGGATCGTCATTGATGTGCCGCAGTACCGGGGACTGCATGCGCACCACGGCACCGGTTGCGGAGATGCGCCGCAGAGCGTCCTGTGCGATGGCGGGACGCAGCTCGGCCGGGTGGTTGTAGTGGCCCATCAACGCGAGGTGCTTGCCTGCATCCACTACACGCTCGAACAGACGCAGCAGGTCGTCGGCGTCCACGTCGCTGACGAGGCGCTGCGGCCAGTAGCCCACGGCCTTCGTGCCGATCCTGATGTTCTGGACATGGGACAGCTCTGGCGCCAAGAGCGGTTCGAGGTACCGCTCCAGCGTGGCCGTGCGCATGATCAGGGGGTCGCCGCCGGTGATCAGTACGTCGGTCACCTCGGGATGCTGCTTGAGGTAGGCGACCAGTCCCTCGGCATCCCGGGCTGCGAATCTCAGGTCTTCCTCGCCGACGAATTGCGGCCAGCGGAAGCAGAACGTGCAGTAGGCGTGGCACGTCTGACCGGCGCTCGGGAAGAAGAGCACCGTCTCCGCGTACTTGTGCTGGATGCCGGGGACGGTCTCGCCGTCGAGCTTCGGGACGTTGTGCGACTGCTGGCCGGCCGGGTGCGGATTCATGCGTGACCGGACCACGTGGATCTGCTTGGCCAGTTGCTGTTTGTCGCCCGAGCGCAACAAGTCGCGCAGCGTGACGTAGTCGTCCGGGTCGAGCATGGACTGGTGTGGAAAGTTGAGCCGGAATATTGGATCGTCCGGGATGCGGTCCCAGTCTATGAGCTCGTCGAGAACGTATTGATTGGTCCGGAACGGCAAGACATGGGAAACCACGTCGACAGCTTCGCGCAGATCGAGGGGAATGCGCTCCCACTGCGGCGCCCGATTAATGGACGAGCGGTTGTAGGGCTTGTACTTCGGAGCGCTGCCAACTCCGCTTGAGTGGTTCATACGAACTCCCATCCGGATTGCGTGGATGCGGTGCGAGGCCGCCGGGTCCGACCCTGCATGGGATCAGAGACCGGGCCGGCCGAATGAATGTGCCGCGTGGACACGGGGGCTCCCGCGCGTTTTCGCTCCCCCGTATCCGCGCATTGTTCGGCGACGAACCCATGGGCATTCCGTGGCCGCCGGTTCGAAATCTAGCCAGCGGGCGGAAGCGTGGGAAATAGACGCGACTGCGCATTAATTCACCGGCCGCATGAATGGATTCATGAACCCACTGCATAAATGAGCGCCGGCCGCATGAATGCTGTGCCGCCGAGGATTTACCCTCGGCAGCTGTTGTCAGGCCGGAGGAAGCAGAGGGGCGGAGGTACTGCCGTTGAACAGTCGGCTGAGCGTGGGGATCGTGGGTGTCGGGCCGCGAGGACTCACCGTCTTGGAGCGGCTGTGTGCCAACACGGCGGCACGACCGGACGCCGCTTCCGTGACCGTGCATCTCATCGATCCCGCTCCAGCGGGGGCCGGCAGGGTCTGGCGCACGGACCAGTCTCCCCACTTGCTGATGAACACGGTCGCGGAGCAGATCACCGTGTTCACTGATAGCAGCGTCTCGTGCGAAGGCCCGGTGACCCCTGGCCCCGACCTGTACGAGTGGGCGACCCTGCTGACGGCCACGGGGCCGGCTGCGGGGTACCCCGACGACGTTCTCGCAGAGGCTCGGGCTCTCGGCCCTGACTCGTACCCCACGCGCGCCCTTTACGGGCACTATCTGCGATGGGCCCTCCAGCGGACCGTGGAGACCGCGCCCCCCAACCTGACAGTGAAAGTTCACCAGGACAGTGCGGTCGCGCTGGACGAGCACGGCGCGACACAGGTGCTGCGCCTCGCGGGAGGGGAGTGCCTGGGGCTCGACTCCGTGGTTCTGGCCCTGGGCCACGTCGCGAGCGCCGAGTCGTCGGTCCCTCCGGCCGGCGGACGTCGTATCGGACCGGGCAATCCCGCCGAGATGGACCTCGGCGGGATCGGTCCGGGTGAACCGGTCGCCTTGCGCGGCCTCGGACTCACCTTCTTCGACTACCTGGCACTGCTCACCCAGGGCCGCGGCGGAGTCTTCACGGAGCGGGCGGACGGCAGGCTCGACTACCACCCCTCCGGCCGCGAGCCGCGACTGTACGCAGGCTCCCGCCGGGGCATTCCCTACCAGGCCCGCGGCGAGAACCAGAAGGGCAGGGGCGAGCGCCATCAACCGGTATTGCTGACCGATACACGGATCCGGGCACTGCGCCTACGCGCGGAGGCGAAGGGGGACGTGCGTTTCCGCCGGGACGTGTGGCCGCTGATCGCTCGCGAGGTGGAACTCGTCTACTACCGGGCGCTGTTGCGGCAGCGCGGCGCATCGGCCGAGACCACGGCGGCGTTCCTCAGCGCCTCGCTGGCGCTCCCCGAGCACAACCCCCTCTCAGAGCAGCTCCTGCTGGCCTATGGCATTCCCGCGGCCGATCACTGGGACTGGGCGGCCGTCGAGATGCCATACGGCGAAGAAGTCCTGTGTGAGCGAGGGGAATTCACCCGGTGGCTGGTGACGTACCTGGAGCAGGACGCAGCCCTGGCAGGTGGCGGCAATCTCGAGGACCCGGTCAAGTCGGCGCTGGACGCCCTGCGGGATCTGCGCAACGAGATCCGGCAGGTTGTCGATCACGGCAGGATCACGGGCGACTCCTACCGGGACGAACTGGCTGGTTGGTACTCGCCGTTCAACGCCGCTCTCTCCATCGGTCCGCCGAGACGTCGCATCGCGGAGATGGCCGCGCTGATACGCGCCGGTGTACTGGAGCCAGTGGGGCCGGGTATGCGTGTCGTGCCGGAGGTGGACGGCAGCGGCTTCGTGGTCTCGTCCGCCACAGTGCCGGGGACGCCCACAAGGGTGACCACCGTCATCGAGGCTCGCATCCACGATTCTGACGTACGCACGACCACCGACCCGCTGCTGCGGCATCTCCTGGACACCGGCCAGGCAGTCCCGTACCGCATCCCCAACCCCGACGGCGGTCACTTCGAGACCGGCGGGCTGGCGGTGACCGAACGCCCGAGCCGCCTCGTCGACGCCCACGCTCGCCCTCACCCCCACCGCTTCGCGCTCGGCGTCCCAACGGAAGGCGTGCACTGGGCGACGGCGGCAGGTGTGCGTCCAGGGGTCGACTCTGTGACGCTGGGGGACGCGGACGCCATCGCGCGAGCGGTGCTCGGTGAGGGAGCAGAGCAGCCGTCCGGCCAGGTGGAGTTGAACATCCGATGAGCCTGCTCGTCCGCACGCGCGACGATGTCGCGACGCCTGCAACCGACTCACCCTCCACGGGCCTTCCCGCCGCGGCGGGTGTAGCTGCAGTCACCGTCCTCACATCGCTCCCCGTGTTTCTTCCCGGGGCGGCGAACGGCCTGATCTCCTCGGAGCTCGGCTGGAGTTCGGCACGTATGGGAGCCGTCCTGGCCTCCTACTGGCTGGCCTCGTTGTCAGGCGCCTTTGTCAGCAAGAAGGCCGCGCTCCCCCCGGTGATCGAACGCACCTTGGTCGTCGCGCTGGGAGCCACGTGCCTGGGACTGCTCTCCGCGGCGGCGGCACCGGCCGTGGGGTTGTGGCTCTCCTCCGCACTCGGTGGCTTCGCCTACGGCTACACCCAGCCCCACACCAACGCTCTGCTCATGCGGCGATGTACACCCGGACTCCGGGCATTCGCGTTCGGCCTCAAGCAGGCCGCAGTTCCCGCCGCGACCCTGCTCTCGAGCATGGCGATGCCGACGCTTGCCGGTCCGGCCGGCCGGCTGGCGGGCGGTGTTCGCCGGTACGGCGTTGCTCTGCGGCGTGGCCGCCGTCTTCGCATCCCCGAACATCGCCGCGCGTGATCCCGATCCGACAGTCGAACGGCGCCGGCAGCCCCCGCTGCGCGGAGACGTCTTTCTGCTGTCGTTGAGCGGCGCGGGGTTCTTCGGGGCGATGGTGGGAAACGGCCTCGGCGGTTTCCTGGTTCTGTCGCTGACCAGTCGAGGTACGTCCCTGTCGACGGCAGGTGCTGTGGCAACGGCGGGCGCTGCGCTGAACATCGCCGTCCGCTTGGCCGCCGGCTGGCTCATCGGCCGGGTTCCTCGGGCCGCGTGGGCGGCACTGACCGGAATGTTCGCAACGGGAGCGGCAGGCACCGCGCTCCTGACGCCCACTTCCCTCACGCTGACCACCGTGGGCGCCATGCTGGCGTACGGGGGCGGTTGGGGCTGGGCTGGACTGTTGCACTACGTCATCGGCCTGCCGTACGAAGGCCAGGAGCAACGGGCAACGGCGTACAGCCAGATGGGGGTATCGCTGGGGGCAGCTACCGGACCACTGGCGTGCGGAGTGCTGTTCACGGTGAACGCGGCTGCTGCCTGGTGGGCGATGACAGCTGCCGGCGCAGCAGCGATCGTCTGCGTCCTCATCGCCCGAAACAGGGCTGTCCGAGCCTCGCGGTAGCCGCGGCCCTGTACCGGTTTTCGAGCCGGTCGGGATCGGCGGAGTACCAGGCGTCCCAGTCGGCGAGCGCGGCCCGCGCCTGGTGGTCGGTGGGCGGCCACGCCATATCAGCGGTCGGCAGAGGCATTGCGGGTGACCTCCAGGTGGTCGGCATCGGCTGGTACTGAGCCTCCGAGAGTTGGACGAGACCTGTCGCCGCCTCGAAGGGGGCGAGCCCGCGGATTTCGAGCGCCTACACGCCGAGACTCGTGCTCACCGCGAGGCCGTCTACCGAGCGATCGTCGAAGCGGCCGCCTACGGGCTACTGCCTTCGGGGGGCTACTGGTCCAGGGACGGGGCCATGTGCCGGACGGCGTTCCGATGTACGAAGCGATGGGGAGGGCGAGTTCCATCCTCTTGTCGTTGGCAGGGAACACACAGCTGTCGCTGGACGATGACGGAACCAGACGTAGCTTTCGGACGGTCCGTGACCTGTTGGAGCAGGCCAGGAGCAACAGGGAGCACGGTCTCGTGACGCTCTACAGCGACCCCCCGGAGCAGCCATGGAGTTCGGTTCTCAGGCCGCGACCTCCAACAGGGCCGAGACGTGTGGCCGTCATAGGGCCTGGGTCGTACCCCCTCCCCGGACCGCATGGCGTCACAGGAGTGGCCGCCCAGCTGATCGGGGCGTCCTCACCCTTCTCCGCCTTCTCGTCGCCCCAGGAGTGGCTGGGAGTTCCTCGACCAGGTCGCGCCAAAGCGTGAACGCGGAGCCGCGATTCGGCTGGTCGGGCACTCGAAGGAATCGGCCGAACGGCGGCGAGGCAGCGAATCTCGTCATCCGGGCTCGCGCCGCCGGGCCTGTTCGTCCAGCTCTCGGAGGGGCGACCGGGCCCTTCGCGCCCGCTGTCCGTTCCGCGACGGGCTCGGTCTGCGCCTGATCTGCTGGTGGGCGAACTGGGCCTGAACGTCTAGTAGATGAACTGGATGACGGAGTCGTTGAAGTCGGTGTCGCGACCGTCCTCACTGGCGATGGTCGTGACGGTGACGGCGGGCTCGGTGGGCGTGCGGACCGTGTCGACCCGGAGGGAGCTCGGCTTGAAGGTCTTGCCGCCGTCCTCGCTGTACTCCAGGGCCGCCTCGATCACCCGGTCCCGCGAGCGGTCCATCGCCGTCGCGCCGATCAACGCGCTCCCTTCACCGGCCCCGATCCACTGGTAGCCGTACGGGTTGCCGTCCGCCTTGATCGTCACCTTCTGCAGCCACTGCGCATTGACGGTCGCCTTGATCTGCACCTGTCCGAATCCGGCGGGGACCTTGACCTCGACCGTGTTGTCAGCCATCTGACGCTCCTTCAGGGGTGGGAAACCCGTGCGAATTTCGCAAGGGATGCCGAAACGGTCTATCACGGAGGCAATGGCCCGCCATGGGACATGCACAGCCTGTCGCTGCCTCCCTGCACCTACGGCGGGGGCGTGAACGTGCACTTGGGGCGCTCGCCGTGCGGAATGCGCGCGGGGTGCCGGGGGATGTCAGCTGAGGGAGAGGTTCCTCGTGCGACGCGGCGAGGCCCCGGCCGTCCTGGCCGGGGCCTCGCCGCCACGGGTGGCTGGATCCTCAGCTTGCCTACCGCTGAGCGGACCAGATTTTCCTACCGCTGAGCAGACCGGACCTCGCAGTCCGGCCCCGGGTACACGAGGGTCTCGTGACCGTCGTCGAAACGGACGAGATAGGGCGGGGCGCCGTCCGTCCCCCGCACTTCGACGATCTCCCCCGTTCGCTCCCGCAGGCCGACGGCACGGGTGTGGACCAGGAGCTGGTCACCGACGTTGGCTCTCATATGCCCTCCAAAGGCACCGATTCTCGACAACGCCCGCAGGTGTACCCGGTTCCATGGGGAGACACATGCCTTGTCCCTCGATGGCATGAGCCCTCCCTTCTCTCAAGCCTCGCCCCCGGCCAGGGCGGTGAGGGCGCCGATCGGGTCGTGGTCGGGGGTGCCTCTCGGCCACCAGTCGTCGCGGCCGGGTTCGCTCTCGTACGCGTACCACAAGCCGTCGCGGCCCAGGCGCAGTTGGAGCGTGCCCTCGGGGTGGGTGAGGCGGTTGCGGTGCGGGGTGAAGGGTGGGAACTCGGCGGCGCGCAGGACGGGTCTGGCCTGGTCGAAGCGGCCGGCGGGCGGGTCCCACGGCTCTTCGAGGACGGCGAGGCCCTCGCGTCCGCCCTGCCGCCAGGCCGCGACGGCGCGCGCCAGGTCCGTCGCCGTACGCCCGGCCGCGGCGGCGAGCGACTCGTACTGCGCGCGGCTCGTGCCCGTCAGGCCCGAGCCGGGGCGGGCGGCCGCGATGCGCACCGCGTCCTGCCACAGCGACAGTTCGGCCACCGGGTCCTCGCCCGTGGCGAGCAGCGCGTGCGCACGCGCCGCCGCGTCGGTGGCCAACTGGTCCAGGGCGAACGGGTCGGGGCCGCCGGGCGCCGCCGGGTAGGCGGGCGGCTGCTCCGGGTGCGGCAGCGGCGGCTGGGGGCGCGGCAGCGGGGGCAGTACGCGGGGCGCGAGGGCTTCCCGGGCGCGAACTCCCGGCATGCGAGCGGCAGTCGACGCCGCGCCGGAGCGGGCGGCGAGCGTCGCGTTGCGCCGGGACAGCTCGGCGAGCAGGCCGCGCTCGCCCCGGCCGCGCAGCAGGAGCAGCACGAACGGGTCCTCGTCGAGCAGCCGCGCCGTCCGGTAACAGAGCGCGGCGGCGTGCTTGCAGGGGCGGCCGCTGTCCGGGCACGAGCACTCCGGGTGCAGCTCGCCCGGCGCGGGCAGCAGCGGCACCCCGCAGTCGGCGAGGGAGCGCGGCATCTCGCGGTCCAGCAGCGCCGCGATGTGGCCGGGCTGCGCGGCGGCCGCGTCCAGGAACCGGTCCCACTCCTCGTCGGTGAACGTGGGCAGCGAGATCTTCGCGCGGTACGGCCGCGGGCGGCTGCCGTGCACGTACGCGAGGACGCGGCCGGGCGTGACCGTCACGGCGTCCACGCGGCCGTGCCCCGCGTAGTCCCGCCCGCGGGCCAGGCGTGCCGGGTCGAGCGCGGACTCCTCCAACGCGTCGATCCACGCGGAGCCCCACCAACTGCCTTCCCCCACAGTGCCGTTGGGGCCTTTCCGCTCCGCCGGGAAGGTACGGCGCAAGTCGTCGGCGGAGGGGGAGGTGGCGGGGGG